>CAYOQG010000013.1:0-20385 GCA_964405925.1 uncultured Phycisphaeraceae bacterium
CGATTGACGATTGACGATTGACGATTGACGATTGGGGCCGTCTTCGCCGGATCTACGCTTCGCGCCGAGATTGGGGATTGGGGATAGCGAGTTCATCAGGTGGACCCATTGATGGATGCGGATTAGGTTTCCAATCTGTAATCTCTACTCGTCGCAGCAGGTGCAGGGCATGGCCGGGGTCTCACCTCGATCACTACCTCCGCGGATCGGATAGTACCCCCAAGGACCACCGCCGGCCAAAGTAAATCTTCGCGCCCGAGAGCATCAGCAGCATCAAAACAACCAGCCCCCATTGGGAAACCGCCGGAATCGCCCCGGGTGGGCAAGTGCAATCTTCTCGGCACTGGCCGGGACATCTGAAAGCATCCGTGCCGTCACATTGCTCGGACTCCTGATTGACCACATCGTCTCCACAGAACGGGCCACAGAGGCAATCCACTCCGCAGGCACCAGGGCATGCGGCGTCATCCACGCCGTCACACTCCTCGGGTGCCTGGTTGACCTCGTTGTCGCCACAGAATGGACCACAGAGGCAATCAAGCTCACACAGACCGGGGCAGGCCGCGTCATCTGCACCGTCGCATTCCTCCGACGGTTGGTTGACCTCGCCATCGCCACAGAATGGCCCACACTCGATGCTGTCGTCGACGTCGGGGTCGCAGACCTCACCGGGGAAGAACCAACCGCCCAAGGTGTCGCACTCGCCCATCGTTCGGTTGTCTAGACACCGTTCATCACCCGGCCCTGATCCGGGGTCGCAGCACTTGCCGATCTCGATCGTGATTCTCGCCGGCACATAGGCGACCAACGGAATCCCGGCGCTGTTCGTATCCTTCAAGAACGTGCCCGGATCGGGGACGAAGCTGACCTCGAACGTACCCTTGGCATCGATCGACGAATCGAGACGCACAGACATGGCATACAACGGGTAGCCCGGGTCGACTGCCGGAGGACTGACCGGGCCCGAGAAGTCGCTAATCCCGCAGCGCGGATTCGGTCCGCTTGCGTCGCAGGTCCAAAGATCCGGGCACAACTCCGATCGCCCTTCGCAGTCCATCCAAACACCGCCGCAGTACTTGCTTCCGGATGGATACGGCTCGTGGCACACTTCACCTCCTGCATGGTCCGGACAGTCAGTGTCGACCTCGCATGACGGTCTGCTGTTGGTCAGCTCACCCGCCAGACCCGTCTTGTAGGAGGACGAGTCAACTGTCGCCATCCAGACTTTGACAGCCGGAGCGCCATCCCCGTCCGGATCCCAGCCTGCGGCGAAGCCCTCAAGATTAATGGTCTGCCCTCCACTGGGCATGATGATCTCATCGTCGACGATCGTATGTTCGCCAGACGCGCGGACCGGTACCAACATGAATCTCGTCTCCGTGTTGGCGTAGACGCTGGCGACGAACGAGGCGAAGTTGATCGGGGCACCGTAGCACCAGGCGTCAAAATCTGTCGCCTCGCCGTCGCTGCAAGTCGTCGGATGGGCGCACTCGTACGTGCCATCGCTATGATCGCAGGCGATCCCAGGGTCCTCGCAGCAGGTACCGGTACCGACCCCGTACCATTGGCTGGCTTCATCGACCATGTCGATCGCCAGGTCGACACAGGGAACGGGAGAACTCGGGCAGGTGTTATTACAGAAGTTCTCTTCGCCGACTGCTGCAACCTCGGGCCCTTGGAGGAGGGCCCATCGCCAACCCATGCGACATCCTTCGGTCCACTCGACGATCATCCAGACGTTGCGACTGGGAATGGTGACCTTCGGATCAAGGTTGCACACCAAGCGGAACAACCCAGGACACTCGGGAATGTCGTCACCAGGCAGAGCTGGGCATATACCGCAATCGAAATCATCTTCACACGGCTCACCATCTAGGAAACCGCCGTCACACGTGTCCGGGGTGCCGTCCTGGTCGGAGTCGATCGTACACCCGTTGCTGCCCGTTCCACTCCTCTCCAGACCACTGAACGTGCAGGCTGTCCCTGGGATTTCCTGTGGTGGATCGCTGATTCGGGTGTCGATGAGTCCGAGCGGATCTCCATCCCAAAGGGAGGTGCGTACGGCCGCAGTAGCTACGGTGTCTCAGGAGCTGTGCGTGACAAGCAGATCGCAGCCACTGATCTCTCCACCGCTTACCGGGAAACCGTTACCCAAGTGAAGCAAGTTGCCCGTGAAGTTGCCAGCATCCGCCTTTCCCCACTCTGCCCACGCGGTGTCGTGCGAGTTTCGGTAGACAATCGCCGTTGCTGCGCCGGTGTTGGCGACCGTGCCCCGGGTCATCTCCTCGTCACTGAGGACCCGGAAGACGGGAACCGGAACGCCAAGCGGCTGTACGATCGTGTTCGCCCTGGCGCTGGGCGGTAGTGGAGGCATCTCATCAATCCTGCTGACATCGATCAGTTTCACGCGCTCAACAGCTTGTGGTGTGACCTCCACCACGGGACGTGGACCGGCGTACACGGCGATGCCCGCCATCGTGGTACCCGCAAGATACAGGACGATGATCGGTTGACGGTGGTCGATGCTTTTGGTGGGTCTCATTTCCCGTACCTCCAACTCGCAAGTGCCACGAGTGCCGCTCGTCAAACTGAGGACGATGGTCTGTTCCGCTCCCGTACGAAGGGTCCGTCGATCCGCAGTGACTGAACAGCTCCAAGCCGCGATCGACGGTGTCAGTATACTGGTAGGCAGGGGCCGGGCACCAGAAGAAACCTGCCTGGCCGCAGGCCGCGGTCCCGCATCAGCGGTGGCACATGGCTCTGCGTAAAGTGGGGACGGATGAAGTCATTCACAACGCGAATTGACCCCCGGCAACGAAGGTTCCGGCGCTTAGCGCATCAGATGGCGAACAGAGCAGAGTACCGGACAGTGCGACGGCAGTACGAACCCCAGGAGTCCTCTTGATGATGCCATCGTCATGGCACAAAAGCAACGGTTCGGTGCGACGGAAAGTGGCCAGGTTCCGTCGCCCAGTACGTTTGGCAGGCCAGGGAGAAACCGTAGCAGCGCGGGCATCTTGTATGCCCCCAATCACCCATCACGGTGAAATCGCATAGTTGGGTAAGATGGACCAGACTGCGACTAGTCTGACCATGATCAAGCAGGCGAGCTACTACGCCGAATCGGGATCGTTTGAGGTTAAAGGGTGGCACAAGTCTTGCAACTGTAGTGCCATCAGGTGAAGGATGCCAACAGGGCTTGCCCTGGCGACACCGGCGCCCGATTGAGGGACGTCAGTCGCGTTCGCTGTGCGACAGTACACCCATGCCAACGGAATCGGCGTGAGTGGAGAATATCAGGCGGACGCCTACGTGAGAGCGATTATCATGCTGTGGCATTGCCGCGGGCTAGACGCCGCGCCCGCTCGGCACGCGGTCCCGCACAAGGCGATGGGCTGGAGCATTCGAGGATGACGACTATGGGAGAACTGTTGCTTGGTGACGAGGCTGTCGGGATTGCAGCCATCGATGCCGGTATCGCCGGGATCTTTTCGTATCCCGGCACACCTGCGACTGAGATTTTCGAGTTCGTGCAATCGTGCACGGCCGCCAATGAACGGGTGGCTGCCCGATGGTCAGCCAACGAGAAAGTCGCCTACGAAGAGGCGCTGGGCATGTCCTACGCCGGCAAGCGGTCGCTCGCCTCGATGAAACACGTGGGGCTCAACGTAGCGGCTGACCCGTTCATCAACTCAGCCATCACCGGCGCCCATGGAGCGTTGGTGCTCGCGGTGGCCGACGACCCCGGCATGCACTCGTCTCAGAACGAGCAGGACAGCCGCTTCTACGGTGATTTTGCGCAGATACCCGTCTTTGAACCGAGCGACCAGCAGGAAGCCTACGACATGACCCGTGAGGCATTCGAGCTATCCGAACGGCTCGGTCTTCCCGTCATGGTCCGGCTAGTAACGCGACTTGCCCACAGCCGCTCGACAGTTGTGCGAAGCGACCCCTCCAGGGTGTCGACGGATGTTCGCCCGGTCGCCGACTCTCGGGATTGGACGCTATTGCCCATCAATGCTCGACGGCGTTTTCGCCGCCTGCTTGATCTTCAGGAGTCGATCCGCGAGTTTTCCGCCAGCTCGCAGTTCAACGAGCTGACGTTGCGAGGCTCCAAAGGAATCATCGCTTCCGGTCTTGCCCATAGCTACGTCAGAGAAGTCATCGGTCCCGATCCTTCATACTCTTTGCTGAAGATCGGGACCTACCCGATTGCGGAAGAGCTTGCGCGACAGCTCGTTGACCATTGTGACGAGATTCTCGTCGTTGAAGAGGGCTATCCCTACATCGAAAGGCTGCTGACCGGGTTGTTGGGGATACACGGTCGAGCCATCGATGGGAAGCGCAACCGTCGATTGCCCTTGGACGGGGAGATCACTGCCGATCTGGTCCGTATCGCGTTGGGTTTGGCGCCGTTGGAGAGGCCGGAGTCCGTCGGGGGGCTTCCCGGACGTCCGCCAGCCCTCTGTCAAGGATGTCCGCATTGTGACACTTTCAAGGCGGTGTTGGAAGCTGTCAGGTCGGAGACACAGCCCATCCTCTTTAGCGACATCGGCTGCTACACGCTCGGGGCGCTGCCACCGTACAATGCGGTTCAGTCGTGCGTCGATATGGGGTCTTCGATCAGCATGGCGCTGGGAGCAGCCAAGGCAGGTGCACACCCCGTCCTCTGCACGATCGGTGACTCGACATTCACGCATTCGGGCATGACACCCTTGCTTGGTGCAGCACACGAGAACGCCAACATGACGGTGGTCATCCTCGACAACTCAACGGTGGGCATGACGGGTGGACAGGAGGTCTTTGTGACCGGTGAAGGATTCTTGCCGCTGCTCAAAGGACTGGGCGTCAAGGACGACCAGCTCATCTGGATGGAGCCGCACCAGAAGAACCACGATCAGAACGTTGAGATCTTCAAAAAAGCCATTCTGCACCGCGGGCTGACCGTCATTGTGGCTTGCAGGCCCTGCATCCACGCAAAGCGCAAAATGCTCGAGCTCAGGGCGGAGCTGGCACCCGCACAGACTGTATAGTCGTCGGCTGCGGAGGTACCGTCGAGCCCTCTGGAACAAAGGCAAACACTATGGAATGCAATGTGATCCTGGCAGGCGTCGGGGGACAGGGGATTCTGACAATCGCTCAGGCAATCTCGCTCGCGGCCATCCGTCGCGGGTGGGCGGTGAAACAATCAGAAGTGCACGGCATGGCCCAACGCGGTGGTGCCGTGCAGTCGCACCTGCGTGTTTCCGATCAACCCCTCTACAGCGATCTTGTGCCCCTGGGCAAAGCAGATGTCATTCTCTCGGCTGAGCCGCTCGAAGCCCTGCGATACGTCCAGTACCTTTGCGAAAGCGGAGCGATTGTCACCAGCACGACACCGGTCGTCAACATCCCCGACTACCCACCGATTGAGGAGGTCCTCGGGCAGATCACCCGCTTCCCGAGACATGTTCTGGTTGATGCCGAACGGCTGGCACGACTAGCCGGATCGCCGCGGGCGGTCAACACGGTCATGCTCGGTGCTGCATTAGGCCTGCTTGGGCTCAACATTGTTGAACTCGAAGCCGCGATCAGCGAGATGTTTCATCGCAAGGGTCCCTCCGTCATCGCGGTGAACCAGCGAGCTTGCCGAATCGGCCGCAACGCCGCGACAGCCTATGTCGACGGCCTTGAGCGCGGCGCCGCTTCGCCGGACGTCAGGCACTGGATCGAAATGCTGCCGGTGGAGGAACTCGAGAAGGAGACCGGTGTTGACGCCACAATGATGACACTTCCTCCAGAGGAATGTGAGCTCACTCGGGAGGAGAGCCACGCCGTCGCCCAGATCCTCGATCAGGTCTATCAGGCTGACCGGCGGCAACTGTTTGAGCATGAGATCTACGAGCTGGTCAGAGTCGTCGGAGCGATCTCACCACCTCACCACCACTTCGCAGCCAAGGGAGACACGATCACCGTGGAGATACTTGATCGCTTCCCCGGCGACCGTGTGGTACTCAAGATCGTCTCGCCCGAGATCGTGCACAAGAGCGAAGCCGGCGCGGTCGTCTTCGTGCCCAACAACGTCGACGCCGTTAACCGAGAGATCGAACAGCTCATCGAACGCCAGTCTGAGATATCTTCCGATATTCGGGGCGTGCTCATCGTCGAGTTCGTCCAGCGGAGCGAGTCGGGTTTCGGGCAGGAGCTCTTCGTCGGCATCCGTTCGACGCGCGAGTTTGGGGCGATCATCGCCGCTGGTCTCGGCGGTTTGGAGACGGAGTATCTAGCACACAAAATGAGACCGGGCATCGCCGTGGCTAAGGCCCTGGCGGTCGACACCTCGGCTGAGCAGTTCCTGGAGCTATTCAGAGCCACGGCTGCCTACGAGGTGCTGGCCGGTCGTGTCCGAGGTCGCCGTCGTGTCGTTTCCGACGGTGAATTACTGCGCTGCTTCCGGGCGTTCATCGCTATGGCTAGACGGTTCTGCACGGATCGAGGAGAGGAGGGTCCCGATGTGCGAGAGCTCGAGGTCAACCCCTTCGCGTTCGCACGACAGCGGATGATCCCACTGGACGGTCGCGGCCAGCTCGGGCCTGCGACCAAAATGCCACGTCGTCGTCCCTTGGCCAAGATTCAGACGCTGCTGGAACCGCGGAACATCGCCGTCATGGGGGCATCGGCTAAGCGAACGAACTTCGGACGAATTCTACTCCAGAACGTCAAAGACTGCGGGTTCCCGCAAGACCGACTGGTTGTAATCAAGGAGCGCATCGAGGAGCTCGAAGGTATCCGGTGCGTACCGAGTATCGAGGCTCTGCCCGAAAGGATCGACCTGCTTGTCATCGCCACGGCCTCGAAGGGCATCCCCCAACTGATCGACCAGGTCATTGCCAGCCGCAAAGTCTCCTCCGTGATTCTCATTCCCGGAGGGATGGGCGAAAAGGAAGGGACGGAGGAAATCGAAGCCCGCATTCGCGATGCCATTATCGAGTCACGAGACCGGCCGGATGGGGGTGTAATCGTCCTTGGTGGAAACTGCCTGGGTGTGCGCTCCCGGCCCGGTCGCTATGATACGTTCTTTATTCCACCGTCGAAGCTCGACGCCCGACACCACGCACCGCCGCGGCGGGCGGCCCTGATCTCCCAAAGCGGGGCGTTTATCATCAGCCGGCTGAGCAATCTCGAACTCCTTGACCCTACGCTGGCGGTCTCCCTCGGCAACCAGGTGGATCTCACCGTGTCCGACCTCCTTCGCACCATCGGTGACCGTGATGACATCGACTGTATCGGCGTCTACATCGAGGGATTCAACGATCTGGACGGCATTGCCTTCGTGGAAGCCGTCGGGGAAATCACCGCGCGCGGCAAGGTCGTCGTCTTCTACAAGGCCGGCCGGACACCCCCGGGCCGGGCAGCGACAGCCGGACACACCGCATCGGTAGCCGGTGACTATGACGTCTGTCAGGCTGCTGTCAGTAACGCCGGAGCCATCGTCGTCGAGACCTTCAAGGAATTCGAGCAGCTCACGGAGCTGGGCACCAGCTTGCATGAAAAGAAGATCGGTGGCCTCCGCATCGGTGTGATCAGCAACGCCGGCTTCGAGACCGTGGGCATGGCGGACTCCATCCAAGGGGAGCGCTATCAGCTCGACATACCCGACCTCTCAGCCGCAACCGCCAGGCGAATCCAGCAAACCCTCGATGAGCATAAGCTCGGCGGATTAGTGAACGTGCGCAACCCGCTCGACTTGACACCGATGGCCAACGAGGACGCCTACGAAGGCTGCATCCGTGCGATGCTCGACGACGACGGGATTGATGCCGTTGTCGTGGCAGCCGTCCCCCTCACCCCGCAACTGCTGACCACGCCTCGGGAATTGAAGAAACCCGGTTCACTGGTCGAGCGACTGCCCAAGCTCCTTAACGAATCGAATAAGCCACTGATCGCGGTGGTTGACTCCGGTGCGTTCTACGAACCCATGGTCCACGCTCTGCGCCAAGGTGGCGTCCCGACCTTCCGTTCGGCCGACGAAGCCGTCCGCTCCCTCGGCCGATACCTTTGCCACCGTACCGGGCATGGCATCAGACCCCGCCACACGGAGGAGCCCAGCCTGACAGCGTCCGAGCAGATTCCGACGGAAGTGCATGTCTAGACGGGCACCTTACCCTTGCGCTTGCTGTCGACGCTGCTTGCGTGCGAGGAAGAACGCCCGTGTCATCACGGACACCATTCGGGAAACGGGAACGGATAGTCGTTTCCTCGAAACGAATCCACCACGTATGAGATGTCCACGAAATCGATCACCCTGTCGGGCACGGCTGGGCTCACGTCAGCCCGTGCCTTGTCTGGAGCCCCCGGCAAGTTCCGGAACTTGTCCACGACTGCTGAGATATCGATGAAATCGACTGTCCCGTTGGGTGGCAGGCAGGGTGTCACGCTGCAGTCGCCCACAACGTCCCCCCACCGGCTCATGGAAATAAACCTCGCAGGTGAAAACTCCACATCTTCGGCAACCACGCACTCGCAGTCGACGGCCTGAACCGCATAGGTAACCCCGGGGACAATCTCATCATCGAAAACATGTACTTCTGGCAACGCGCCCCAATCCATGCAATGCGGGGCACATTGGAGCCTCGCAGCCTGGAATGTCGGTGGCGGTGCATCGCCCGAGTTACCAGACGCCTCGGACACATCGAGCGGGGCACCTACCCACATTTCACCACTGTATTCGATCCCTTCCGGCGACGTCCGCTCGTCAAGCCAGATGCACATCGCAGTCTGCCGCCCGGCATTGCCGGGGACCAGCGTCAAATAGCGGTTCTTCGCACAGGGAGGCGTCGTCGTATCCGGTGTGTCGGCCAGGCCGCAGCAATGGTCAAGCCTATTGTCGCCGTCGTTGTCCGTGGATGCGCCACAGCCAGGAACATCACACGCGCCGCCCGGCGATCCACAATCCAGGTCACACGGATCGGGGATGCCATTGGCGTCGCAGTCTGCAGAGAGCAATTCGTCGAGCTTGGCCACGAAGACATCACCGCCTCGGTCCTCCTGCTGCCATACGGCGGCACCACCATTGTATTCTGGGTCGTACGAACCGGGTGTGGTCGGAAAATCCGGCGCATCCGTGCAACCCACAACGTAGATTTGCTCGGATATGTTCATGACCATGGACCCAACATTATGTCCGCCGGCGCCACCGAGGAACGTCGATTCCTCGAGGTCTGAAAGCTCTGTGTCAAACTTCGATACGAACCCGCTCCTTTCACGACCCTTGTTCCGAGTACAGAACGCACCCGGGCTCGTCGGGAAGTCCGGCGAGCCTGTGTCTCCCGCTACAAACACGCTGCCGTCCGCCGTCAGGGTGATGGCAAAGCCGTTCTCCCAACCGTCGCCGCCAAGGAAGGTCGAGGCCAATAACGCGCTCAAGTCCCCGTTGAGTCGCGTCACAAACACGTCGTCGTCAACGCCTTGAACGCCTGCTCCGTTGTAGCTCTCGTCGAAGGCACCGATCGTGCGTGGGAAGTCCAGCGACGCTGTATGACCGGTGATGTAGACATTGTGACTCTCGTCTATCGCTAGGAAATACCCAAAATCCCAATTGCTCCCACCCACGAACGTTGAGGCCTCCAGGTCCGTAAGCCCATTGTTGAATCGCGACACGAATGCATCATAGGAACCACCGCGGTAATCCTCCCGGTAGGCACCCGGTGTGGTTGGAAAACTCGCGGCCCCGCCAGAGGCGGTCCAGCCGACAAGGTAGGGCTTCCCGCTGTCATTCACGGCGACCCATTCAGGGAAGTCGTCCTGCCCGCCGCCAAGGAAAGTCGAGGCCAAGAGATTGGACAGGTCCTCATTGAACTTGGCCACGAAGACGTCGAACCCAAAATGGCCACCTGGGGTCAGCACCCGACTGTAGGCGCCCGGTGTCGTGGGGAAGTCGGTGGAGCTGGTGGAGCCCACCACGTACACTGACACGTCGCCGCCGACCTCGTCTGTCGTCAGTTGCGCGTAACGCTCGTCGCCGCCTCCACCAAGCATCGTAGAGGACAGGAGCGATTGCAGATCATCGGATAGCCGCGCGACAAAGACATCCTCGCCCGCATGGTATTCCGGATCGTACGCGCCGGCCGTCGTCGGGAAATCGTCCGAGGTCGTCTTGCCGGTGACGTAGACGTTTCCCCCTCTCACGGCAATGGCCACCCCAGGGAAACCTCCATCGTCACTCGTACCGCCGAGAAAGGTCGCAGCAAGCAGGGTCGATAGACTGGGGTCGAGCTTGGCCACGAACAGATCATCATCGCCGCCGCCATGTGCGGTCGCGTACGCACCTGGCGTTGCCGGGAAATCGGACGATTGGGTGCGTCCTGCCACATAAACGTTGCCCTCGGCGTCCAGAGCCATGGATGTGTCGAGATGTCCGTCCAGGCCACTCCCTCCGAGGAACGTCCCCGCAAGGAGTGGATCAATAACCAGTGCTCTATCCTCGTCGTAATCACCAAGCGTGAAACCGTACTCGGTACCGCGGATAACGTATGCCACATCAACGAACCTCGTCTTTCCATCTTCCCGTTGATAGGCCACGGGCCTTGTCAAGGTCACGACGCCAAGCTCTGTTTCCACCTCGAGCTCACCATCGGTGTTTATGTTGAGTCGATTGGCGCCGCCAAGGGTGATCCTTATGTCCGCTGGATGTGCCCCTGCGCGTACGAGAAAGAGTTTCTCGACATTGTCTCCGTACGCCTTGAGCCTCAGATCGATGCCCGGATAGATGTCGTCGACATCCAATACTCGATATGCCGGAATCCGGTGCGGCCGCTGGTCCCAATCGGCCCCTCTGAAGGAACTCACGGAGACAGGAACTTGATCTCGCCCTCCTATCTCGCGTCCCGTCCAGCCAACGAATGTTTCAGTCAGGCCCAAAGTTGCGGGCCGCCCCTCGGCTGTCCGTCCGGGGAGAGAGTAGGTGATCTCTCGTTGATCCGTGACAAACACGGTTCCAAAGAATGTGCGAACATAGAACCGCACGCGTTCGTGGTGCTCGCCCGTATTGGCCATAAACGGCAGCTGGATTGCATTCGTAACGTACCCCGCCTGTGGGAGATCGCGCGGTATCCTCATGGGGTGTTTGACCGGCTCATGCGAAAGAGCTGTAGCTGCACCGGTACCGCCGATACCCAGCGCGGTCGCGAGTATGACAAGTTCTGCCACCCACACCTTTGAAGCAAGAGGATATCTGCACAGAGTTAGGGGCCTCATCGATGCATCTCCTATGGATGGACTCCACGGAACTCAGAACCACCGAAACCGGTGTCCTATTTCCACCGAAGCCGAGCGCCGTGAATCAATCTCGCGCTACGCCCCACACTGTGGATCAGGCCGGCCCAGCCCCGCGGATCGCCCAAGACTTGGTGGCTGCAAGGTCCCTCGTTTGCCGTGGCACCGACATGATCCGATTGTTGCGGGACGCCCTGTCGGCTTATCGGACCTCGCCGACAAGCCGAGCCCTGTTACGTGACAAGGTCCAGCAACTCGGGTAGGCGTTGGATGACGTGATCCGCCTGGTCTGCGAAGTCGGCCCACTCTCGATCGCCGATAATCAGCACGGTGCGACAGCCGGCAGCCCTACCCGTTTCGATGTCCAGGAGGTGATCGCCGACCATCCAGCTCTCTTGCGGGTCTGCGCCGAGCTCGTCGCAGATCGAGAGGACCGGTTCGGGTGACGGCTTTATCGCACCATCCTCTCGCGTGCGCAGGGCGTCGACGGTCAAGCCCTGATTGCAGAGCACCAGGTCCACGCTAGGCCTGGCATTTCGGGTGACGATCCCAACGGGATGGCCTCGAGCTCGACAGGTGTTGATCACGTCGACGGCACCCTCGTGCAAGGTCGCGTTCAGAGCGGCTTCGCGCTCGTGCCGCAAGAGCACAGCCTCTGCCCGCTCACGGTCAGCCGCATCCATCTTGGCTATCGCCTCTAAAACCAGACCTTCGACTCCGATCTCCCTCCGAATGGCGTCGAAATCCAGATATGGCTTCGTGATGGTTCCATCAAAATCAAAGATGATCGCCGACCGACTCACGGGTTCACGCATATCCTTGCAGACCTCCGCCGCGACGCCTGTTCCGTCGTCGTCTTGGTCCTACCTTAACCTCGTATTACGCCCTTCGGCCAGGTTGTCAACACGCACCCGGTGGTGGTGGACTGAGCGGCTCGTTCACGTTGAAGGTTTGATTGACACTTCAGAGATGAAAGACTACGTTCCCAACCGCAACGGACGCGAGTCCTCCGTGTACCCGGACACTCCAGGTGTCGTGTGTCTTAGCGGCGTGTTGGCCTCCTTGAAGCACTCTAGGGCATGTCCAACGAACAATACCATTCCGCAACGACCAGCCGAAAAGCGACAGTCAAACCTGCGGTGACGTCAGCCGTTGTCCTGGGCGCGATCTACGTTGCAACATTGCTGATTCTTCCCCGTGACGGCTTCTGGATCAACGACAACGGTTGCAAGTTCATACAGCTCCAAGGTCTGATCAAAACCGGGTATAAGGATTTTTCCATCCCATGGCCGGGACAGAGCGTGGACCCCGCCTACACCTGCAACCCACTGCCGCCCCCTTTCGGACACGTGATCGACGGCAAGCTGTACGCAACATTCTCTCCCGTATTCCCGCTGCTGTCGTCGTTCTTCTACCGTCTTCTCGGCAATGCGGGACTCTACATACTCCCGTTGCTTGGTGGTCTTCTGACGTTGCCGGCGGTGTGGCTTCTGGCAGGTCGTTTGTCAGCAGGATCGTCTGCACGAAGGTTAGCCCAGCCCCTCGCAGTGTTCGTGGTAGGTCTGTGCACTCCGCTGTGGTTCTATAGTGCCACCTTTTGGGAGCACATGCCGGCTGTGTGCTTGATCGCTTGGAGTGTGTTGTGCTGCATATATTTCGTGGAAAGCGACTCGACCGGTCGGTTGGCGGCGGCAGCGGCCCTGTGCGGGTTGGCTGTCTACTTTCGTGATGAGTTATATCTGTTTGGCGTGGTGATTGTGGTGATTTCGATCGTTTACAGCCGGCAGAGACGTCGCGATGTTCTCGTATTCGCCGCTGTGTTCGTGCTTGCTCTGCTCCCTTTGTGGGCATTTCAGTGGTTTGCACTTGGACATCCCTTGGGCCACCACTTCCGGACAGGATCGTTGCTGGATATCAGTGTGGCTCAACACGTATCGAGCCGCTGGTCAGTCGCCAGTCTGCTGCTACTAAACACAGACCAAAACACGTGGCTATCTGTGGCGATCGCCGCTCCGTACGTCGTCTTGTTGTTGCGGTGCCCGCGTACGCGTCGTTGTTTCCTCGGCAGGGTGATTCCGGTTCTATCTCTGATCGCCATCCTGACCGGGGTAGTGATCATGGCGCGACATCTGCAAGCAGAAAGTCCAGTCTGGTGGCTTGTCCACACGAACGGGCTGTTCGCCACGTCCCCGATACTGTTGTTGGCATTCATACGACCACGGCAAGGCGACAACGATCCCGATGTCGAGGAGGGTGCCGGAACTCGCGAGAGGCTGAGGCGCGCCGTGTGGCTGATGGTTCTGCTGTACATCATCGTCTATATTCTGCTCGCCCCTGGTATACATTCCGGCGGCATCCATTGGGGATGCCGATACTTGCTCCCGGTCTTTCCACTTCTTGGGGCCATGGCTGCTGCCACGATCGGCGACTGGTGGACATCCCATCACAGCCGTCTTTCGCTCGGACGGCTCGCCTTGTGTCTTACAGTGGCACTAAGCATATGCTTGCAGGTTTACTCGTTGACGCTGCTGTACCGCCGTAAGACGTTCTCGGCTGAGCTGAACCGCGTCGTGGCTCAGCGCCCCGAGAGAGTCATTGTCGCATCAGGCTGGTTCCTTCCGCAGGAGTTAGCCTGCTGCTTTTTCGACCAGCAGGTGTTCCTCATAAACACCCAACGAGCAGCGGACCGGTTGATCTCTGTCCTCCGTCAAACCTCAGCGCGGAACATTCTTTATGCCGCGTCGCCCCCCACCCCGGCTGCGGGCCAGGGCGAAAGCGTGGTCCTCGATGATGGATCATTGCGCTTCATTTCTGTCGAACTTCGACCGATCGACCTCGCGGAGTAACCTACAGACCAGCGGGCGAGCTTCCAAACGACCAGCCGCGGGTGCTGGTTTTGTATCAGTGCCGTGGCTGCTGCGGTAGCGCCCCTGCAAAGCACGCCAGGTCAGAATGGATGCAGCGGAAAGTGCTCGTCCACTTGCAACACTGTAACCCTCATCGCAGATCGGCTACTCTATAGGCATCCCGGGGTTCGGATTCCCGGGATGTCCGCTTCTTATGTGTGGACGGTGGAATGACGGCGGTACTCGGCATCGAAACCTCTTGCGATGAGACATCGGCGGCGGTGGTCGTCGACGGACGGGACGTGCGCAGCAATGTGGTCGCTTCGCAAGTGGACCTTCACCGTAAGTATGGTGGTGTCGTCCCGGAGATCGCCTCCCGCGCCCACATCGAACAGCTCGACGCGGTGATCGAGGAAGCCTTGAAGGTCGCTGAATGCGGACGGGACGAGATTGACGTGATCGCGGTGACGAATCGTCCCGGCCTCGTTGGGGCTCTCTTGATCGGCGTGACAGCCGCGAAGACCTTGAGCTGGGCCTGGGAGAAACCACTTGTGACGGTCGACCACATTCGGGCTCACGCCCACAGCCCCGCCATCGGACTCGATCAGCCGCCCTGGCCGGCCACGGCATTGATCGCGTCGGGTGGTCATACGTCCCTCTTTCGGATCGAGACGCCGACGAAGATCGACCTTTTGGGTGCCACCACGGACGACGCAGCCGGTGAGGCGTTCGACAAAGTCGCGGCGATCCTCGGCCTCGGTTACCCCGGCGGACCTGAGATCGAGCGTGCGGCGGCCACGGGGGATCCGAAAGCGATCGACTTTCCCCGAACCATGCTTACCCACGGATCGCTCGACTTCTCGTTTTCCGGGATCAAGACGGCTGTGCTGTATCACGTTCACGGCCAAGGCAAGACGAGCGGCGGGCTCGAGAAACTGTCACAGCAAGACATCGCAGACATCGCAGCCAGTTTTCAACAAGCGGTCATCGACGTGCTCGTGCGGAAGACCATGTCAGCCGCGGCGAAGGGTCGGTTGCCGAACGTTGTGCTCGGCGGAGGCGTCGCAGCCAATAGCGCCCTGCGAAATGCGCTCGCGGATGCGTGCGAAGAAAGGCGCCTCGTGTTTCGCGCGGCACCACCGTGCTACTGTACGGATAATGCCGCGATGATCGCGGCTCTGGGCTATCATTTGTTCATCGCTGGTGATATTGCTGATCTCGAAGTCGATGCATTCGCCACCGGTTCGCTGCTGGACCCGTAACAGGACGCGTCGATGACAATGCGAACGAAATCGCGTGCATGTATACATACTTCACGTACGGTAGCCCGGCAAGATGGCCTTTGATGACTCCCCACCTTGACCCATTGCTGAGTGTTCATGAGCTCCGAACGCATTTTCCCGTTCGATCTGGTGTGCTTGCAGGCACCAGAGGAATTGTTCGCGCAGTCGATGGGGTCAGCTTCGATATCCTGCAGGGCACGACGCTCGGGCTGGTGGGCGAGAGCGGATGTGGCAAGACGACCCTGGGGAGGACAGTTCTGCGGCTCGTGTCGGCGACCGGTGGAAGTGTTCGAATGGGCGAGCTCGACGTGCTGGCAGCGTCGAAATCGACGTTGCGGCGACTCCGTCGCGACATGCAGATTGTCTTTCAGGATGTCTCCGGCAGTCTCAATCCTCGCCTGACCGTCGGCCGAAGCGTGGCTGAGCCGCTTGCGGTCCACGGTGTCGGCACCGCGCGCGACCGACGTGAACGGGTAGCAGCCTTGCTCGAGCGGGTCGGGCTGGACCCCGATGACGCGACCGCCTACCCGCACGAGTTTTCCGGTGGACAGCGACAAAGGATCGGCATCGCCCGCGCGATCGCTCTGAACCCGAAGCTCATCATCTGTGATGAACCAGTGAGTGCCTTGGACGTGTCCATCCAATCACAGATTCTCAACCTGCTAAAAGACCTGCAGCGCGAACTGGGCCTGACGTACCTGTTCATCGCCCACAACCTGGCAGTGGTCAGACAAATCAGCGATTGCGCAGCCGTCATGTACCTGGGCAAAATCGTCGAGATCGCCGACGCAGACGACCTCTACACCAACCCGGCGCACCCCTACACGATATCGTTACTTGCTGCCCACCTCGAACCCGAACCCCTGCACCGACACCGGCCCGTCGTGCCCACTGGCGACCCACCCAGCCCCCTCACCCCACCAACCGGGTGCGCGTACAACTCACGTTGTCCGTTCGTTTCAGATAAGTGTCGACACGTTACACCAGCACTGGGAAATACACCTGGCCTGTCACCGACCCACCTCGTCGCCTGCCACAGCACGCAAAATACCATGGCAGCCAAGGCGGGTGCTTCCTAAACAGGACGCACCCCCCGGACGTACAACCCGACGTACCAGTCAGGGAGAAAGGTCAACGGAATTCCGGTATGCTTTCCCAGCAAGAACACGCCCAAGGAATGGCCTGTAACCTGCCCGGACGTGCCAGGGAAAGGGCATGTCGTCAGTGGGCCAGCGAGCCAAGTCCTCTTTGCCGACATAGTCAAGCGGCGCGTCGGAAGCGGGGTTCCTGTAGAGCACCGCCGTCTTGACGCTCCAGCCCTCAAGTTCTTTCTCAAACCGTTTAAGAAACTCGCGAATGGTGGGTCCCCTAGCCGTAGCGCCTTCGATGACCAGCACATTCGCCTGACCTCCGTGCGTCTTCCGGACCGACAGAAGCACGTCCTCGGCGCCGGGGAACTCTACGTCCACCCCCTTTCCACCCTCCGAGTACTTGAGGTCGACGACGGTGAAAGGGAGCGACCCGAGGTTGCCCGCGACCCACCCTCCCCAAATACCACCGCTACGCCCCAGGCCAATCACCACCTGTGGCTTCCAACTCCTGCCCTCGATCTCCTTCAGCAATCCCTCAGCCACACGAAGGGCGTCATCCCAAGTGATACGCCGCTTCCACTTCCGCCGATGGTACAGCTCTACCACGAGAACCACTAACCCGACAACACCTGCGACGGCCCCCACAATCGCTAGAATCCGTTCAAGACCTGACATCGTCATAACCTCCCAATCTCGTTGCCGGTATATTCTAGCAGTCATTTCCACAAAGTGGGACCTCGACTGGCACCGATTTTCGACCGAAGCTGAGGGCCGCCCGATTTCCGGACGTGAAAAGCTCGGTCCACGTGCTGGGGTTGGGACACACCACGTGACTAATTCACACCCGTCGCTGTCCAGGCGAGCGGTTTGCCGATCTCGGCGACGACCAGCCGTTTGCGAAGATCAGGTCGCAACGCCGCTCGGAAGGCGTCCGCCGACTGATCCAGGACCGGGAACGTCTTGTAGTGGATGGGGATGATGGCTGACGGCTGAAGCATCTCCGCTGCAAGTGCCGCACCCTTCGCTCCCATCGTGAAGAAATCACCGATCGGCAAGATGCAAACCTTCGGCTCGAAAAGCTGGGCGATGAGCTTCATGTCGCCAAACACGTCCGTGTCGCCCGCATGGTAGACGCTCGCCAGCCCGTCGACACCGACAACCACCCCGTTGGGCATCCCGGCGTAAACAAGAGTCTCCGGAGTGTGCACGGCTGAGGAGTGAAACGCCTGCGTCAACGACACGTGGACACCGTCGACGGTCTGTGTCCCGCCCGTGTTCATTCCGCTGTAGCGTCCCTTTCCGATCTGCCGCTCGAGCACGGTGCAGAGGTCGTAGTTGGCCACGATCATGGGATCGAACTGTTCCACCAAATCCTTCAAATCGCTCACGTGGTCGCCATGCCCATGCGTGAGCAGGACAATGTCGCAGCGCGTCAGCTTCTTACAGGAATCGGGACAGGCTGGGTTCTCCGCCAACCACGGGTCGATCATTACGACCCACCCATCGGGCAGGACAAGTTGCACGGTCGCATGTCCGAACCAGGTGATCGTGGCGCTCATGGTGGTCAACCTCCTATGTCAACTTGGTTAGCGAAAGGTCTCAGTCCGCACTCTCACCGACACTCTACACAAGTTGCGGCTGCCTGTCCACACCGGGCAGCGCAGAGCGAGAATGGCCGCAATTTCCGTCGCCCGCAGGTTTTGCCTACGACTTGCACGGCGGGCTGGGGATAGCCATCCGTTCGTAAGCCAGCGCGGAAGGCACAAAGGCATCGCCAGAACGATACTGCCCGGAGGCCATGAAGGTGACGAGTTGGTCCCCGCCGTGGATCAAAGCTGGGCCGAAGGGGCGAAGACCGGCAGGCCCCGGACCCCGAGGCGACACCCAAGTGTCAGCGCATCGGGTTTTCGTTGACGCCTGCAAACAGCTCGTACGCGCTCGCAAACGGAGCCCCTAGTGGTTACAGCACTGGTGATCGACACACCAGCTGGAGCAGGTCGAGGCGACGGATGGGTTAATGAGCCAGCGTACCGCTTTCCTGGGGCCTGCCGTCTTTAACAACCTTCACACCTCGCGTCTGAGGGGTCAGGCCCGTCGGCTCAGAGTCAGCGTTGAGTCTGTGCAACGAAGATGGTAACATGGAGACAGGGGTCAACCGCCCGCGTCAGCCTCTACGACCGTGAAATGGATGTGGGGGGATTCACTAGGGACCTCATGATACGACTTCAGTCCTGGAGAAGAGGATGCTTAGGACAGGCAGGCTCGGTACGAAGCAACGTGGGGCGACCGTTGCGTTGTCTGCAGCGGTGTTGTCTGCTGCTGCTACGCAGATCGCAGTTGCACAGAAGACATCGAATGATCTGGTTGTGAGAAAGTCCCCGGTCACGGGCTTTGCGTCGTTCGTGACGGGGGCAGGCGGGCAGCCGATAGTGGTTCCACAGGCTGCCGCCGACGGGAAGACCGCACCGGGCGATTTCTTGGCATCCTTCGGCGGGCTTTTCGGCGTGACGGACCCCGCGCGAGAACTCACCGTGGCCTCGACGCGGACCGACTCGCTGGGTCACACCCACACGACGTACCGTCAGGTGTACAAGGGTGTGACTGTGTTCTCGGGGGTATTGAAGATTCATCAGGACCGGGCGGGTCGCGTCCTGGCAGCCAACGGTGATTTCTATCCGCTCCCGAAGAAGCTCACGACCGTTCCAAGTCTGTCGGTCGACGCCGCGAAAGCGGCGGCCCACAGAACGGCGGTGACCGGTCACGGATTCGCTGACGACATTGGTCTGGCACTCGAGTATTCCGAATTGGTCATCGTGGACCCGGCGTGGTACGGTGACCCGCCCCAGGGCGTTCACCTGGCCTATCACATCATTCTGGTGAACCTTTCGGTTCCCCTGCGGGAGGCGTTCTTTGTGGATGCTCACACCGGGGCGGTTCTCGATCGATGGTCCGTCATCCACACAGCCCGGGTCCGCGCGGTATACGACGGCCAGTTTAGCTCATCACTGCCCGGTGTCTTGGTACGGTCAGAAGGCGATCCCCCCGTTGGGACCCCCGCCGATGCGGACCGTGCCTACGACTATGCCGGAGACGTCTACGGCTATTACTGGCGAGCATTCGGACGCGACAGCATTGATGACAATGGGATGACGCTCGTCCTGACCGTGGACTCCACCGCCCCACCATGCCCAAACGCATATTGGAGCGGGTCGCAGATGGTGTTCTGCAACGGGACCGTCACCGACGACGTCACCGCACACGAAATCACGCATGGGGTGACGGAGCGGACCGCCAATCTGATCTATCAGAACCAGTCGGGGCAGCTCAACGAAGCCTATTCGGACATCTTTGGTGAGCTGATCGACTTACACAACGGTGATGCCAGTCTGCCGGGTCCACCATCCGGTCCACCCTATTGGCCTACGCATCCAACGGGGCCAGGACAGGATACACCCAACAACTTGCGGAGCGCGTGCAGCTTTCCATCCGGTTACAGCGACGGCGTTCGGTGGCTGATGGGTGAGGACGCCACGGCGTTCGGTGGTGCGATCCGCGACATGTGGGATCCAACGTGCTTTGGCGATCCCGACTACGCCAACAGCCCGCTGCAAACCTGTCCCTCTTCTGATAACGGTGGCGTGCACAGCGGTAGCGGGATTCCCAACCATGCCTTTGTGATCATGACGGATGGGAAGACCTACAACGGACATACAGTTACGGCGATGGGTCCCATCAAGGCAGGAGCTGTGTGGTACCGAGCGTTGGCCTATTACCTGACCCCGGCTTCGGATTTTCGAGACGCCTATTTCGCCCTCAACCAGGCGGCGGCTGATTTGATCGGAACAACCCCGAACGACCCCCGGACCGGTAGTCCGTCCGCCAGTGCGTTTACGGCGGTGGACGCGACTGAGG
>CAYOQG010000013.1:20395-36947 GCA_964405925.1 uncultured Phycisphaeraceae bacterium
TTATTGGCGCCGGACTTTACCTGGATAATGATGTTGGCGCCTGCGGTGCAACCGTCGACATTCTCGACCCGAATCCGCCGGACCAGTGCTCGCCCCGCGTTGCAGTCCTCAGCGATGATTTCGAAGGCGGCACCAACGGATGGACGGTCTCTATGACGGGTACACCGGACACACCGTACGATTGGGTTCAAGTTACTGGTCTTCCATTCTCACGACCGGGCACCGCATGGTTCTGTGAGGATTTGAGTGATGGATGTCCGTCGGGTGGCGAGGAAACCGCTGTCCACTCTCTAACCAGCCCGGAGATGACCATGCCGGCTGAGTTCGCCCAGCCGACGCTCGCTTTCACACACTACGTTGCCACAGAGTTGGGATACGATGGCTGCAATGTCAAGATCAGTGTCAATGGCGGCGCGTGGGAGCTCATTCCCTCCTCCACATTCACGTATAACCCGTACAACACGACGCTCTACGGCGGTGATAGCACCAATCCGATGGCTGGGCAACCTGCCTGGAGCGGTGCCGGTGGGGGGTGGGGAACCTCACTCGTCGACTTGACCAGCTATGTGAGCGGTTCGGACACTATTAAGTTCCGATTCGACCTCGGTAAAGACTACTGCAACGGCATTGACGGGTGGTATCTCGACGACTTCGAAGTGTACTACTGCACCTGCGCCGCCGACGAAGACTGCGATGACGGTCTGTACTGCACAGGAATAGAGAGTTGCGTCGGGGGCTTCTGTCAGGCAAGTGGGAATCCGTGTGGAGATGACTTCTGTAACGAACAGACCGATGCCTGTCTCGTGGCAGCTTTTTGGGACGACTTCGAGAACGGCAATGTCCAGGGTTGGAACCTATACGCGCCGGGGAGCACCGCCAGCACGGGTGACTGGGTCATCGGCAACCCGAACGGGACATTTGACGGTGGCAGCCAGGCTCAACCGGAAGACCCCTATGAAGGTTCGGGGTGTGCATTTACCGCTCAGAACGAATCGCTTGGCACAGATGATGTGGACGATGGAGTTGTCTATCTGTTGTCACCGACCATCGATCTGGGCGGTGCGGCAAGTGCTGAGCTTTCGTTTGTACGGTGGTTCTACAATCGTGACCTTGGAGAGGATGGCGGTGATTTCTACGTCGCGGACGTGTCCTCTAACAACGGGGGAACGTGGGTCAACCTCGAGACGCTTGACACAAACCAGAGTGCCAATACCTGGACGTTGCGAAGCTTCTCGCTGGAGACATATATAACCTTAAGCAGCGCAGTCCGAATCCGCTTTGGAGCCAGCGACGGGTCCGCTACCGGAAACATCATTGAGGCGGCGATTGACAATGTGGTGATCGCTGTCCAGGCAGCGTGCACCATCGATGATGACTGCAATGATGGTAACCCGTGCACCGACGATGTATGTGACGCGGGCAGTTGTGCGTACAGCAACAATATGGACCCATGCGACGACGGTGATGATTGCACGATCAATGACGCCTGTGCGGACGGCGCTTGTGTCAGTGGTCCACCGCTTGAATGCGATGACGGGCTGTACTGCAACGGTCTCGAGACATGTGTGGAAGGCTCCTGCCAACCCGGGACCTACCCCTGCGGTGCACAACCGTGCGACGAAGCCACGGATTCTTGTGTCGATTGCCTAGGCGACGGCGATTGCAATGACGGACAGTACTGCAATGGTGAAGAAACCTGTGTGAACGGTGCTTGTGTTCCGGGCACTGCACCCTGCGGCCCGCAGTTGTGTGACGAGGCGACTGACACGTGCGCCGAATGCCAGGATGACGGTGACTGCAATGACCTGCAGTTCTGCAATGGTGAGGAGATGTGCTCCGGTGGGTCCTGCTTACCTGGTACCGCGCCGGACTGCGACGACGACGTGGAGTGTACAACCGACTCCTGCGACGAGGTAGCGGACACATGCGTCAATGCACCCGACGATGGGCTGTGCGATAATGGGCTGTTCTGTGACGGCGGCGAGTGGTGCGACGCCATAAGCGGATGTCAGGCGGGCACGCCGATCGACTGTGATGACGGCGTTGACTGCACGGTGGACTCGTGTGACGAGGAGTCCGACGGTTGCACCAATTTGCCTTCCGACACCCTATGCGATGACGCTCTCTATTGTAACGGCATCGAGACATGCCATCCCATCGACGGATGTCAACCGGGATCATCCGTGCACTGCGATGATGGTGTCACTTGTACCATCGACTCCTGCGATGAAGACCTTGATACGTGCGTATATCTTCCTGATGACAGCGCGTGTGATAACGGCGTATTCTGCGACGGTATTGAGAGTTGCGATCCCTTGATGGACTGCGTGTTCGGTACAGACCCTTGTCTCGGGCAGGTGTGCAACGAATCAGAGGATAGTTGTTGTGCGATGACTGACCGACCCGACCCAGATCCGGTTGTGGCTGATGAAGGGCACGGAACGAAGAACCGTTATCTGTCCTTTGTCGGTGGCAGCCCCGGCCAGGAGACAGCCATACGGGTCACGTTCAGTTCGCTTCCAGGTTACGAGTATGCCGAGGGTCGGACAATGTGGGTCCAGGCGCCGGAGGCGGTCACGGAAGCCTCGGGCTCGCCGGCTGGCGAGCCGCCACCGGCGTTTTGGGCGTCCCAGCTCGGGTGTCTGCCTCATTACACGGATTGGAGCGTCTACGGCACGATCGACGTCTACAACGATGCTTTGGTACCCGGTGCGACGCTGGAGGTCCAGGCCATTGACGCGGGGTGCGACATGACTTACGCACAGAGCTACTCCGCTACACTGATGATCGACTTAAGCACCGTTGGGGATGTCGCAGGTGACTGTTCTGTGGCACCTTGCACACCACCGCAGGGTGTGGTGGACTTCGTGGACATCTCCGCAGTGGTGGAGAAGTTCAAGAACGAGCCGAACGCACTGCGGAAGGCCAGGGCTGACCTGATCAACAGCGACATCACGGCACCGATTCCAGACCGGAAGGTCGATTTCGTCGATATCAGCTACTGCGTGGATTCGTTCAGAAATACCGCAGCGGCCCTACCAGGCCCGCCAATGACTGATCCGTGTCAGTGATATCAGCCCCGAGCTGCAAGCGGAATTGTTTCCGACTGTGTTGGGAGTCTGCGCGGTAGTGCAGGCGATCTTGACGTGCGGTGCAAATAGCGCATACACACTCAAGCGCGTTTTACAGGCGCCGCCCGCGGAGGATCTGTACGAGCTGCTTTAGAATGGCCTGGTCGGCTGGGCTGGCGTCGGACCTTAACCGTTTCCCGCTCCACGAGACGAGGACCGGCACATCGTCCGGAGCGAGAGCGTCAAAGAGGGCTTTGGCTCTGGATTTCGGGAGTCGATACGTTTCGCGCGTCGTCCATGTTTTACGCGCCCTTTCCATCTGGTGTCGAACCTCACATTCGGGTCGACCGCTGTACCGACCGATCAGCCCAGCGAAGTCTGTGAGTACATCACACTCTCGATGCGTGCCCCTTATTTCAATGCGATCGCCGTCCCTTTTTACGATGACCTTGATATCGCTGGGCTTCAACAGGTTGAACACGACCGCGGCTTTGGCGGACGGAAGGTCGAAAAACCGGCTCTCTATCTGTACAGGGGAGCGAGTGGCCGCGAAGACGGCGAATGTAGCCACGGCTGAGATCATAACCGCCAACACAAGTCTACCGTTTCTGGAGCCAACCGTGATCCCGGTTGTGACAAGCGGTCTCCCACAGATGGCGCAGTAATTCGCCTGGGATAGATAGGATTTCTGGCAAACCGTACACTGCCTAGCCATGACACGAGCCTGCCTACGTCAGGAGAAACGAAATCCAGTGCCGCCCATTATAACGCGCGCCGGCGGTAACCGGCTCCGAAATGCGTGTCGGTAGTTGTAAACCTGCTGGATGCAGGGCTGAAGCGCTGACCGGAATATAAAGCACGGGTCGTTCCACGATCGGATTTTCGTAATCCCCGGTCTGCCTTTCGTCGATGAAATTGATTCTCCGATGCGGCGACCATACTTGTCCGACCAGACGCAACCGCATTCAGGCAAGTTATCACAAGGTCGGTCCCAACGTCGTTGGGCGCGGGGCCAGAGCGGCACGTTCACGCCAACCACGCGACTGATGAGTATCGCTTGTGCGATCAAAGTGGCGACTCCGATGGCCATGCCCAGCAAGGCGGACAAATTGCTCGCAGCATCTAGCGCCACAATGAGCGCGGAAGGACAGGCGGGGGCGTGCGGACACCCCAAGTGGACCAACACCAGACAGCACGCCGCCAAGGCCAGCGAAGCGCTGACCAACGGCGGCCATCCGCCCATCGCCAACGTAACCTCCTCGTGACACACGAAGCTCACAAGACTCTAACTCGCCCAACCGACTGCAATGGCAGCGCCGTGTCCCAGGATCACGCTCCTCGGTGCGGCCGCAGACGAAAACGGTTGGGAGACCAGGACAAACGCCGTCGGGCCCAGGGCGGGAAAGAGCAGCGGCAGATCCGTAAGCCAGGCAACGACGCTGATCGTCAGAATCGCAATACCGGCGTTGAGGCCAACCACGACGGAGATAACGCTGCGCTCGTTACTTGTCGCAATCAAGCTCGGAACATAGAAGGGAGCCCGTAAGGCTCGCAGTCGTCACCCCACATGAGACATCGCCGGTCACCTTTTTTGATGCGGTCTCCACTTCGGTGACCCACGTGTTTCACGTTCTACCGGACAGATATCACACCAGCCTGCGTAGCCCGGCGTGGCGGTGGGGCGAGGTCGCATTTGCGGGGATGGGGCCAGGTTGGCCCGTTCAATCCAGGCCAGCGACGCCAATCCGCAACCCTCCCTGGCGGTGCCCACAGGACGGATCGGGTGCCACGCAGGCCTCCAAACCCAGACCTGGCGAAAGGTGCCGCGTTTGGCCGCTCGCAGTAGTCGTGGTAGGGTGTGACAACGCCTGGTGCCAGCCTCTGGCGTCTAGGTCCCCATCAAGGTAAACTCCCGCGTCGCTAAAGATCGGGCCTTAAGAGCTGAGCATGTATGTACAAGAGGAGAACGGATTATGCAGATTCTTCTGCCGCTTTGGCTTCCCATTGTTGTGTCAACGGTCGTCGTGTTCGTCGCCAGCTCCTTGGTGTGGATGGTCTTCCCACACCACAAGAAAGACGTCAAGACGCTGCCGGATGAGAAGGCCCTGACGGATTACCTCAAGCAACAGAACCTCGCACCGGGTGTGTACATGTGGCCGGGGTGTGGCGGCGGCGATATGAAGTCCGAAGAGTACCAGGCCCGCTACAAGTCTGGGCCCTGGGGTAGCATGAACATCCTTGCGAAACAGCCCAACTTCGGACTCAACCTGGTGCTTGTCTTCATCTTCTATCTGGTCGTCGGCGTTTTCGTCGGGTATATCACGTTCCGAGCACGAGGGCTCGGTGCTGCCTTCTCGCCGGTGTTTCAGGTCGCCGGTACAGCCGGGATCCTCGCGTACTGTGCGGGTGGGATTCCCGGTGCGATTTTCTTCGGCAAGCCAGGGCGGTTCATCCTTACCGATTTCATTGATGGTCTCGTGTACGGCTTGTTGACGGGCTTGGTCTTTGCCTGGCTTTGGCCGGCGGCTGCGGGGGTGTGAGGGAAAGGAACACCGATGGCAGAATCTGAATGGTACGAGGACGAGGCATTCTGGTTGGAAACAGAATCGGCTCTTTTTACCGAGGAGCGATGGCAGGCGGCTGGCACGGAGGTTGACCAGGTTCTGGCTCTGGTCAGGCTGCCTGAGGGGGCAGCCGTGCTCGATCTGGGGTGCGGCGTGGGACGGCACGCACTTCATCTCGCCCGGCACGGGTTTAGGGTGACTGGTGTGGATCGCACAGCGAGATACCTCGAGCACGCGAGAGCGAGGGCTGATGATGACGCACTGGACATTGAATGGGTCAAGGCGGACATGCGCGAGTTCCGCCGCGAGGCTGCGTTTGATCTCGTGGTCAACCTCCTCACCTCGTTCGGATACTTCAAGGACCCGGCAGACGATCAACGTGTCGCCGAGAACATGCTGACGAGTCTAAAGCCCGGTGGGCAGTTGGTTATGGAGCTGATGGGCAAGGAGATCCTCGCCCGGGTGTTTCGACCCACCGATTGGCGCAGAGAAACCGACGGCACGCTGGTGCTCGAGGAGCGCAAGCTGACTGACGATTGGAGCCGGCTGAAAGCCCGGTGGATCATCCTTAAAGAGGACGGAGCGCGTTACGATCAGAGCTTCGAGCTTCGTCTCTTCGGAGCCTCGGACCTGAAACGGATTCTGGAGGACGCAGGATTTGCCAAGGTGGATGTTTACGGCTCGCTCGAAAAAGCGCCCTACGACCACGAAGCTAACCGCCTGGTCATCGTCGCTCGAAAGTGATCCTACGTCCCCAGATCGCCCGGACCAAGCCTTGGCCGACGGGGCGATCGTAAGGGCAGGGTTCACCTGCCCGACACGGGAGGCGCGCTGGATTCGAGCAGCCTATTTCTGTACAATATGACCCAGGGCCTCCGGTAAACAGAACGTTTGCTATTGGCGCTCGCTGGCCAGCATCTTGTGTCAGGGCAGAGGACACCACCCGGTTTTGGGCACCAAACGTGTTCGAGGGCCCAGTATGCGGCAGCACGTTGACCAGTTAGCCAATCGTCTGCTGTTGTTGTCTATGGACCGCGCGCCGAGGGCCCTCGCTCAGGCTCCACGAACCATTGATACACCGGACCCTCGGGTCATTGTCGGTGCTACGCTGGGCGTACCTTCTCTGGGTGAGCCCGTCTGCGTTCCGCATGGCGGTGATTCGGTCCAGGCGCGCTCAGTTCCTGGAGTTCTTATCGATGCGGCCAAAGAAGGCTAGAGAACGAATTGCCGTCGTCCATCCGTCAGAGGGGATGCTTGCGAAGTGGAGTTACGAGGGCGGACTTGTCGCACTTCAAAGGCTGGTGTTCCTTTTCGATGCGATTGCGTGCCCTCTAAGGCTTTCCGATTGTGATGGACCTGAGAACACGTGCCCTCCGTGGAATTTGCTGTACGATGATGTAGTGTGGTTGCGTGACAACGGCATTTTTATCGACCTAGGAGATGACGATACCTTCCAGCACCATGCGAAGCGCGAACTTCAGAAAAGCAAGACGAAACTAACACTGTTTGAGATCAGCCCTTGGTGGGAGTTATATGGGTTGGTCAACGATAAGGTTGACGACATGCTCCGCAAGGCCGAGGCGCGAAGGCAGCGTGTGCAGGGTGAATGGCTTGAGCTTGTCACCCAGGCGGCCCGCCTCACGGGTTATAATGCGATTCCAATATTCGAGAACAAAGACATGCTTGCCGCTGCTGTGCGACGTGGCAAGAGCGGAGTATGTAGGGTGGTATTAGACTACCTGCCTGTCCCGGACCAAGGAGGGACCCCATGGGCAGATATACTAGCCTATAAGAACGATCCAGATACTCGCAAGGAGTTCGACGCCTTGTGGTCCTGGATACGGAAGGTGGGCAGAAGTTACGACGGTAGCACAGAGAGCGCGGAAGACCTTCGTGAAGAGATATCCGAGCTAGTGTATCAGAGGGAGAGAAGAATTCGAAGGGATTGGCGCAAGATTAGCAGGTTGGCAGTCGCCGCGCTTGTCCCTACGGCAATCATTAGCCTTATCCCGGAGCTCGTTGGAGAAGTGAGGCTCCTACTGAGCTCGGGTGGTGCACTCACTCTCGGTCTGGCACTGGCTGAGATGAATGATCCTGACAGGGAGAGGGATGCACTGGGATACGTCGTTAGGACCAACGACTCGTTCAGATCATCGTGAGCGCCATATCGCTGTTGCACTTTGGCGTGTACTCGGGTGGGCTGTGGTCGTTGCTCGCAAAAGATCACAGGCCCCAAAACTTATTCGTCGCTGCTTCCCGCCCCTGGCGTGCGGGTTCCTGCATGGGCTACGCGCTTGTCACCGTGATGATGCTGAGTAGCGGTGTCGCCCTGGGATCATGGTGGTCAACCGTAGCAGTGTGGCCGCTGCTGGCTCTCCTCACCCGGCGAACGCTCGTGGAGGACCGGTTCCTGCGCGAACATCTCGCCGGATATTCAGAATACGCCCGACGCGTACGATACCGCTTGGTCCCGGCTGTCTGGTAAGTGCGATGACATCACCGTTGTCTCGCTTGTTAGAACCGTTCGTCGCACTTCGATCGGCTGTTCCGCGCATACCACATCGCTTCCTCTTCAAGCAGGGGCAATACTACAGCACTCTCCAAAACGGCCTGCTGGGCGACTCTTTCATCCCCCTTCCGAGGAGCGACGGGCAAACGTCAACGCGGAAATTGATTGGTTACGACGGCCCGACGTCGCCCATCTGCCGACATGGGACGACGACTCGCTCGCAGCAGATTCTGTCCTCCCGCCATCAGCCGCCCGCCGACCGCCGCAGTTCGTGGCAGCCGTCTAAAACTATAGTGGTTTCCCTGTGGTCTGTTCGCCGATCCTCCCCTATAAAGTGACAGGAGACCCTGCCATGCCGGATCATTTTAAGGTTACCAGCGGCGTTCGCACCGCCGGGAGGTTTGCATGCCTCGTGGTGGTCGTGCTTGCTGTGTTGGAGCCTCCCGTCGAGGCCGCATTCACCCGGCGAACGCAGACATCCTCCGCGCAAGCGACGCCTCAAGCACTGGATCCAGCCCGTGAGGCCGAAGAGCGAGTGCTCGCAGAGACGCAGGCGTTTGTGAACGCCGGTGGTGACTTGAATGCTGTCGATGAGGAGGGTGAAACACGGCTGTACAGAGCCGCCTTCCAAGGTCAGGAGCGTGTTGTCCGGTTCCTGATCGCCAACGGAGCAGAGGTAAACACTAAGGGGCGTCAGGAATGGGCACCTCTCCATGTTGCCGCCGCCCGGGGCAACCATCAGATTGCGGCGTTTCTGATCGGCCATGGTGCGGATGTCAATGCCCGGACGCAAGACGGCTGGACACCGCTGCACCTCGCCGTCGTGAAAGGCCACGACGTCATCGCCCAACTGCTCATCAGAAAGGGCAGCGACATCGACGCCGCCGATCAAGACGGCTGGACACCGCTTCATCTGGCTGCATCGAAGGGGCACCATACAACGGTAGAGCTTCTCATTGCCAAAAAGGCGTCACTCAATGCAAGAGATAATATGGGTCAAACACCCCTGCACAAAGCTGCAGCAGGGGGGCACGCCGGGGTGGCCCGGTTGCTGATCGCAAAGGGAGCAGACGTCAATGCCAGAAGAGATGACGGTCGAACGCCGCTACACATAGCCGCAGAGCTGGGTCGTGACGACATTGTGACAGGCTTGATCGCAAAGGGAGCGGACGTCAACATAAAAGATCAGCAGGGCTGGACACCGCTGCAGGTGGCCACAGCCAAGGGGCACAACGAGATCGCCGACCACCTTCTCACAACAGGTGCCCAGATCATGGCGAAGACCGACCAAGGAGGGCTGCCACCGCATCTGGCGGCACTCAGCGAGCGTACCAAGGTCGCTGGTTTGCTGGCTGCAGCCGGCACCGAGAGGTTCGCAAGAACACGGGTCGGTTGGACACCGCTGCATTGGGCTGCATCTCGAGGCCACGGCAGCATCGCCTCGCGTCTTATCGATAAAGGCGCCAACGTGGACACGAGAGCGGACAACGACGAGGCGCCGCTACATGTCGCCGCCGCAAACGGGCACCGCGGGATCGCCGAGATCCTCCTCACCAGGGGTGCGGGGGTCGACGCCGTGCGGCAGGACGGCCGGACGCCGCTTCATCTGGCGGCGGAAGGGGGGCACGGCGAGTTGGTTGAGCTGCTCGTGAACGCAGGTGCAGACCCGAATGCCCGGGACAAGCTGGCTCAGGCACCACTGCATCTCGCGGCATTCAACGGCCACGACGACGTGGTCGCCCGCCTTCTGGCCATGGGTGCAGATGCAGGCGTCATCGACGACAAAGGGCAGAGCGCACTTCACATGGCAGCCATGGGAAACCACGAGAATGTTCTGCGACGACTTGTCAGCGCCGGCTTGGCGCTCGACTGTAGACGGAATGACAGCCAAACACCTCTGCACGTTGCCGCCGCCCTGGGCCACCAGGAAGCAGCGCGGGTTCTTCTCGAAAACAAAGCCGACGCGAACGTAGAGACCCGAATTGGATGGACGCCCCTGCACTTAGCCGCGGAAGCCGGCCACGTCGCAGTAGCCCGACTTCTCCTGAGCAACGGAGGCAGGATCGAGGCGAAAACTATGGATGGTTCTACACCGCTGCACATCGCGGCAAGGGCCGGGCGCGAAGGAATGATCGAACTCTTCGTCGGCGAGGCGGCTGACCTCAACGCGGCCGACGACCAAGGCCGGACGCCGCTGCACATGGCTGTCTCAGCAGGGCATAGCGGCGTTGTGGGACTGCTCATCGAAGCAGGTGCCGATGTCGACGCGAAAAGGTCCGACGGCCGAACGCCACTTCATGTAACTGGTGAAACAGACGACGCAGAAATCGCAACTCAGCTTATAGCCAACAGCGCAGACCTCGACGCACAGGACCGCAAGGGGTGGACACCGCTGCACGTCGCGGCCGCAAAAGGGAACAACCCTGTTGCTTCACGGTTTCTCTCGAGCGGGGCGCGCGTGGATCATGCGAGCGTTGACGGTTGGACGCCCTTGCACCTGGCGGCCTTGCAGGGGGAACACGAACTCGCCCAACTATTGATTGCACAGGGTGCGGACGTTGATGCCAAGGGCCAGGACGGTTGGACGCCCCTACACTGGGCGGCGCTGCGCGACCACGTGGGAATCGCGGAATCGCTCATCGCGGAAGGGGCAACCGCAGCCGCAGGCGACGATCAAGGTTGGACACCTCTGCACGTTGCGGCTCTGGCAGACAGCGATTCTGTGGCTGAGCTCCTTGTCGCCCACGATGTTGACCTGGATGCAGCGCGCCACGACGGGCGAACGCCACTGCATCTTGCGGCGCAGTCGGGTGCCGTTAGTGTGGCAAGACGGCTGGTGGCCAACGGGGAAACCGTAAATGCCAAGGACCAGCAGGGCCGGACCCCCCTTCACGTAGCGGCGGAGTTCGGCCACGAAACGGTCGCAGACGTTCTCGTAGCCGGCGGTGCATACGTGAATATGCCGGATCTGGAAGCCAAAACGCCTTTGCATTTCGCTGCCAGGTCCGGGAGCGTCGCTATTGCGACACTCCTGATCGCTAAAGGCGCCGATGTAAACGCCAAGGACAACGAAAATCGGACGCCTCTTCACGTCGTCCAGCGAGAACGACATGACGAGTTAGCCGAATTCCTCCGAGAGCACGGTGCCACGGAGTAAACGGCAACTCGTTGTCAATGAGCGTAAGGTAGCGGTTGAAGTCCCTGGTGCGTCTTACTCGGACTCCAGTACGACACGAAAGCCGATGTTACTGAGCCGGCTGTTTTCGGTGTCTATGACCCGGTTGGCGCAGCGGCAGTACTTGGCCCGGTTGCGCCATGAACCGCCTCGCAGAACGTGGACGGCGGGATCGGTCTGCCCACCGTCCAGACACCACTCCCATACATTCCCATGCATGTCGTATAGTCCCCATGGATTCGGTGGGAAACTCGATACCTCAACAGTCTGATCCCTAAAGATCCCTTTGGGAGCGTTACCGTAGGGGTACTCACCATCGAAGTTCGCTTGCTCTGTAGAAAGTACCATTCCGAAAGCAAATGGGGTTGTGGTACCCGCCCGGCAGCAATACTCCCATTCCGCCTCAGTGGGCAGACGGTAGACGCGCCCCTCCCTCTCGCTCAACCCCTGGCAGAACGCCACAGCATCTTCCCAGGAGACCTGCTCGACCGGGAGCTGTTCGCCCTTCCAGTTGCTTGGCTCGCTCTCCGTGACAACCTGCCATTGTGACTGGGTGACCTCGGTCACTCCCATATAGAAACCCATGTCAATTACGACGGTCCTCTGACGTTCGTCGTCGTCACGCCCCAGCTCCGTCGGTGGACTTCCCATGATGAACTCACCTGGGGGGATGAAGACGAGTTCCATTCCGACCGAGTTGGTGACCCGATCGGATACGATGCGTTGACGCAGCTCCCGAGCCGCAGCATGATCGGGGTCCAGAATAAGCAGCTCATTCAGTGCGAGCGCGGCAGCAGTAAGCTCCCCCTCTTTATGATGCGATCCTGCTAACGACAGCAGACCGTCAATGGTAAGTGCCTTCGCTCTTCTCAGATGCACCAGTGCTGACTCAAAGAGGGCCATCGCCTCCGACACCCGGCCGGCAGTCAGCTCCTCGTTCCCCTGAGCGAGCTGGCCCGTGGCTTCTTCCAACGTTGCGTCCACATCCGCCACGCCTCGTCCCATTGGACCGAGGTCAGATCGTATGCGTCCGAGCTCCTCGGCAACAGCCTTCTGCTGACGCAACGCTGACTCTGCGTGCTCGGGCCATTTCAGCATCATCGTAAGCTGTGCCTCTATCGCTGCATAAGATGCCCGAGCCTTCGCGTATTGCTCGATCTCGACGCACTCATCTGCCTCGGCCAGCTTCTTCGTGATCTCGGACCGCAGCGACGGATGGAATACATGGGTGTATGCCAACGCCTTCAGCCGGGTTAGCAGCGCGAGTTCAGCCTCGGCCTCCGCCTGACGCGTCTGGATGCGAGCCCGCTCCTCAAATGTGCGAGCCTGTCGAAGAGTCTGTTCGTACTCATCCACCTTTCGTTGTACATCCGCGATCCGGCCGTGGAGCTGCAGCTCCAGTGTGTCTAGTTGCTGATATCGCTCCCGGGCAGCGTCCGCGACCGGATTCGGATCGAGTTGCGAGGACTGCGTCGCTGTTGCGATCAACGCTTCGTACAGATCGGACGCCTGTCGGAACGCAACCTCAGCCTCGGCGTAGGCCCCGGCTTCGAGATGCCTATCACCCGTCGCTAGTGCCAAGTTGGCCTGATCCGCTTCGTTGGGAAGCTTCTTTGTTGGCAGTTGCTCCGCCAGGTCTTCCCAACTCGCCGCGGAGGCGAGCGCTCGCGCACGACCTGTCTCGGCTGCTGCCTTTGCTTCCGGGCCATGCGCATTTCCCTCAACCACGACGCCAACTGAACCGCGCCATCGCGGCAGTGTCACTGATGCGGCAATGACAAGCAGTATGGCAGCAATAAGAAGCCATGGACGATAGCCCCCAACCGTACAAAGTCCCTCCGAAACCGGTCTCGTGGTCGGTTGCGATGGCTGTGTGGGGTCAAAGCGAGACGCCTCTGAGGTCTGCAGAGCCATGTAGGCTGCATTGACCTCAAGTCTGTCAGCGCAACCTTCATCCCGGTGAGCGTTCGTCTTGGCTGTCTTGATCCGTCCGTCGAGTTCGGCAACGAGGCGGCGGTGTGCCGATTCGATTTGCTCGGCGGTCGCTGACGTGTCGAGTCCTAGCAGTTCGAGTGCTCGCTCACGGTTCATTCGGCTGCCATGTCCTGCGCCCATTGCGTCTCGGTTAGGATCGGCCATTCGGTCCGCCGGCAATCGGAAAAGTCCCATGGCAAGTTACCGGTCGCAGAACTCCTCATCAACACAGCCGTACCTCGCACACTCGGACGAACAGCCATATCACCCCAGCGGTTTCTCGCGCCGATGCTCAAGAGACGTCCTCTGCGTGGAGCCCGTACGAACGATACGGAAACTTGGGTAGGCGGAGCACAGACAAACGCACGCTGGGCCGTCATCGTGATCGTTCGATATCGATCATTCCCGAACGCAAGCGGGTGATCCAGTCACGCGTAGACCTCGCCTCCTCACCTTTCAGCCAGTAAAATCCCTCATGTCCAAATGAGCCGGACAGCGGGCTGATGGCCGATTAGTCTCACAGGACCGCAAGCCCGCAACGGTCGTTTTGGCATGGCGCCCGGTTTCGGCCATAACGCATTCGAAAGCGGGCGCGGCCGCGGAGTTGCCAGGAGAGACGGAAGGGGGCATGGCGATTCGCGCGCTGCCGCGTGGTCGCGCAGGGGTTTCCTAGATGAGCCAACGATATGGCAGGTCCACGCTGTTGCTGATGGCGGTATGGGGCGCATATGCATGGGCCCAGCCGCCGAGCGGACCCCCGGCCAACGCGAAGGAACCACGCACGAGTGCCGCGAGCCCACTGTACGAAGACACGGAGCCGATCACGGCCGAGGTTGGACCACCAGAGCCGACGGTCGAACGGCCCACCGGCCCTGTGGAATCGTGCTTTACCACGAAATGCCACACCAAGGAGATGAGCGGGAGGTTCCTCCACGGTCCGACGGCGCAACAGCAATGCGAAGCGTGCCACGTCGCTGTCGATCTTCAAAAGCATACCTACAAGTTGATTGTCCCCAAAAACGAGCTGTGCAGCTACTGTCACACCCAATCCGAACGCAGCGTCGTTCATAAGCCAATCCTCGACGGCGAATGCGACAAGTGTCATGATCCACACGGTAGCGACTATCCACTGCAACTGCTGGGCGATCCGTCCGGATCGCTGTGCTTCCCTTGTCACAAACCCGAAGAGTACGGAGGGATTCGGCACGTGGAAGGTCGCCTTGTGCTCGTCGGTGCTTGCGACGTTTGCCACGAGTCCCATTCATCTTGGATGCCCGCGCTTCTTCCCAAAGAAGTACAGGAGCTCTGCCTGACTTGTCACGAGGATTTGCGATCACGACTCGAGCTGATCGGTCGGTCGCACGCCCCGGTCATGGACGGGCGTTGCCTCGACTGCCACGACGCCCATACGACGGAGCACCCCGGACAACTACGCGCTGGTGCACCGGACCTCTGCTATCTATGCCACGAGCATGACAAGTTCCGCGCGGAGGTCGAGTCCTCACCGTTGGTTCACGGTGCGTTGACGACAAAAGATTCCTGCCGTGCGTGCCACGCAGGGCACGGCAGCACGTTAGACAATCTGCTGGCGGGTGTGGAAGAGGACCTCTGTCTGTCGTGCCACCACGAGCCGCTGAGCACGGACGATGGTCGCGTGCTGTTGGATCTGGCCAGCCTGCTCAAGGAGAATCCGCGACACCACGGACCCATCCGGGATGGGGAGTGCACACCCTGCCATGACCCACATGCCTCGACGCGGCCGGGCCTGTTAACCAAGGCGTACCCGCGACTCTTCTATGCCCCCTTCGATATTGAGTCGTACGCCCTGTGCTTTGACTGTCACATCGAGGCTCTTGTCGTCTCCGAGCAAGCGATCGGTGTGACGGAGTTTCGGGATAAGGACCGCAATCTCCACTATGTGCACGTGAATAAGCCGTGGCGTGGCCGCACCTGCCGGGCGTGTCACGAAGTGCATGCCTCGTCCAGACCATTTCACATGCGCGACGCCGTTCCGTTTGGACCACAGGGATGGGAGATCGAGATCAACCACACGAAGCTTCCACGTGGTGGAAGCTGCGCCCCGGGATGCCACGAGGGGCGATCCTATAATCGAGGTGAAGGTGAAATGCCCAAGGCACCCCGCGCCGGGCTCAAACCCGACAAACAAGGATGAGATTGTCCGTGATGCTCAGACGGACATAATGTTCTCTATCTTGCTTGCATATAGCCCGGACGGCGCTTTGAATGGACGGTATGAAGAATAGGAGAGTCAGGTGAAATGAGCGAGCCAACTGACATGTACAAGCGCGATCGGGCTCAAAACCCCCTAGACCCTACGCGTAGGCGGTTTTGCCACGTAGCCATTGGTGGGACGGCTGCCATCTCGGCGGCAGCTATCGGGTACCCTGCGATTGCGTTTCTGCGTTTGCCCAGATCGTTTGGACCTCAGGAGCTAATGGAGGTTCCGCTGGATGCGTTGGTCGAGGGGTATGGATACTGGGGGGAGCACAAAGGCCGGCAGATCGTCGTGATCAAGTTGAACGACGAGATACGTGCCTTTGACGGCACCTGCCCGCATCTGGGCTGCATTGTCCGATGGGATAGCGCCGCAGAGGGTTTTCGATGCCCCTGTCATGACGCAGCCTTTGACGATCTCGGCAATCCCATCGCCGGCCCCGTCAACCGGCCTCTAAGACGTGTCGAGTATGTCATCGAAGATGATGTGTTGAAGATTCGCGATACATCGGCGAGAGCGTAACGTTAGAGCTTTTGGAATGAGTGTGCTCAGGGCAATCTATCGGGCACTCGACGAGCGGTACCACATCACTCCGTTCGTCGAAAGAAATGTCACGAAGAAGGATGTCCCTCGCACGCTAGGATGGGGAGGGTGTTTTGGTGGCCTCGCATTTGTCGTGTTTTTGATTCAAGTGTATACAGGTGTTCTACTCCTGATTTACTACAAACCGGACCCCGCCCGCGCCTGGGATTCTGTCACCTATATCAAGAGTAATGTACCAATGGGGTGGTTGATTCAACGAGTCCACAGCGTAAGTGCCCATGTGATGATCGTATTGGTCATCATGCACATGGCTCGGATCGCGTACTACAAGATCTACCGTGCTCCGCGCGAGTTGCATTGGCTCTCCGGGACCATTCTCTTTTCCCTGACTGCGGCGATGGCTTTTACGGGTTATCTGCTTCCCTGGACAAACCTGAGCTACTGGGGAGCGAGTGTGGCGACGGAGATCCCTAGTGCGAT
>CAYOQG010000014.1:0-36586 GCA_964405925.1 uncultured Phycisphaeraceae bacterium
ATATACGTTCGGGGTCCACTGTACGAACAAGTTCACCCGCTCTCACGCCCATCTCTTCTACTTTGTGAAGGATGCCAAGAAATTCACCTTCAACGCCGATTCGATTCGCGTGCCATCGGCACGTCAACTTGTCTACGGAGACAAACGAGCCAACCCGAAAGGCCGCGTCCCCGACGACACCTGGATCATCACCCCAGCGGGCGAGACACGTACTATTCAGAGCCGCGACCGTAAGGGAGCGGACAACACCTCCCCCCGTTCCAAGGCGGGCACTGACGGGGGGTGTAACATTCCCTCGACGGTTGGCACGCCGAAGCTGGAGGCATGGGCATATGACGACCAGCATTACGTCCCCTCGTCCACCTGGGTCCTTCGCCCGCAGGACCTGCCCGATAGCTTCAGCGCGGACAGCGACACGTGGTACTTCCCCCGAGTGTGTGGTACGTTCAAGGAGCGCGAGGGTTATCACGGCTGCCAGATGCCCGAGCAGCTTCTAGGCAGGATCGTCAGAGCGTGCTCCAACGAAGGCGATCTCGTGGTGGATCCCTTCGCCGGCAGCGGGACGACATTGGCTGTCGCCAAAAAGCTGAACCGTCGGTATCTTGGCATCGAGATTTCAAAACAGTACGCGGGCGAGTGTCGCACTCGTTTACGCGTCATTAAACCCGGCGACCCGCTGGATGGATTTGACGATCCGCTGATAAGCGCGCCTGACACGGGGAGCGGGATAATTCGCACAGCCGATGGAAGACGAGTCCGCCCCAAAGCAAGGGAGGAATCCCGGGGGGCCGTCCACCCAGTTACCGCAAGCGTCTCTCCGGGGCCGATGACGACGCGGCGCACACAAGACCGGGCAGGACTGGATGACCTGTGCCAAGGGATTCGTGACGCATTTGAGGCGGTATGTCGTGGGTACTCAACCGATTGGCTATTGGCCAATAGGAGTCTGAATGAGGAATTCCTCGGTCGATGCCGTCGACTTGGAGTCCCTGGGACTCCGACCGAGTGGAATAGAAAACTGGTCGGGCTTCGTAAAGCTAAGCAGCTGGTGGGTTTCTCAACGAATTCAGCGCCGAAGCTGGATAAGGAAGGCATCCGTGACTGTGAGTTCGCCAGTGAAATCGCCTTCTCCGAGCTGCGCCGAGCGTTAAACCTTACGCTTGACAGCATTCTATGCGACCCGCAGCTCGCGGACAGATTCGACGAGCTGGCGGAGAGTATTGGCCCGGGGTACTCGTCCGAGTACTACCGATGGGCTGCGCTCGGGCTACGCAAGAAGGTGCACAGCGCACGCAGGTATGCCGAGAAGTACAGGAAGGAACTAGAGAAAATCCAGTTACGCAGTCTTGGCGAAGTGGGAACTCTTGCGGCAAAGGACGTTCCGGCGTGGTGGGGTGTGTACGTGTTGACAGGACCGACTGGGGCGAACGGACGCGGAACCGGTCCGTCTCTATACGTTGGGGAAGCGCGCAGCCTGCGTCGGTGGGTTGAGCGTTGTACAGACGGGAACACGTTTCAGCGTTTCCCATTCTACTACGACGCTGGGGGTACTCAGATACGGTTCCACTACGCCCACCGCATGTTCGGCGATGAGTCGCATGTCATAGGCTTGCAATCGTATCTGGTGGGTAAGCGCGAGTCGCTTTGGAACTACCCCCGGCTCGGGATAACGGCGGCCTGATGAACACGCGGATGTTGGATGCATTCCTCGCGGTACGGAACGGATTCTCTCCGGACCGTGTAGTAGCGGACCCCGAATTGAACGCAAGATTCCTCGATGCATGCCGTGCCCGCGGGCTCATGGAGCCGGAGGAAGAGCTGAATCGCGCTCTACTGAATGCGCGAAAGGCGAGTGCGCTTGTGGGGCAAGGGACAGAGAAGCCAACACGAATCAAGGGGCAGCGCGAGTTTTCGTTTGCCAGCGAGATTGCCATCCGGTCTATTGAACGCAAGTACAGTGCCACGCTCGATCAAGTCATCTGCTCGCCTCGACTGGCGGCCGAGTTCGACGACGTGGCAGCCCGGATATGCCCTGGGCACAGTCCGCTTGAGTACCGTTGGGCGGCCCTGCGAATTCGGAAGGCGCGCAGGCTCCAACCGGAGCGCGTTGCCCAAGTGCGCCCTCCGATTCAGGTTATCAACGTGCGGGTCGCGGAATTGACGGTCGACAACATCCCACCGCACCAAGGGCTGTACTTGTTCTTCGATTCCGAGAGGATGCTCTACGTTGGAGAATCGAACAACTTGCGAAAACGCCTGCTTAAGCATTTGGAGCACTCGGATAACAAAGGGCTTGCCCGGTGGCTGTGGTCTCACGGGCCGGAGGGACTGCATGTCGAATTTCACGTGCTCCCCGACGACACATCCGCGAAGGTGCGACGCGCGTTAGAGAGCGAATTGATCGCGTCAAGAAATCCAGAATTCAACGTCAGGGACAGGTAAAGCGAAGCGGGATTGGAGCGTCGAACATCTTCGGTGTGGAGTGCGCCGATTGACAAGGCCGGGGGTCTTGACCCGCACTCGACCTCCCCCTGGAAGGGGGAGGGGTATGCGCGCGTTGGCCGTAACGCGCGCATGTGTTACGATTCCGTCCGGTGTTGCCATGCGGGTTGAGGAGATCCGAGCCGGGCTGCGGAAAGTGCCGTTCGAGCCGTTTCGGATTCATCTGAGTAACGGGCAAGCGTATGACGTGCGCCATCCTGAGTTTGCAGCGCTGACGCGTCATAGCGTCTACGTTGGCCTTCCCACGACGGCCGAAGAGGTCCCGGATCGGATGGTTCAGTGCGATCTGGTTCACGTCGTTGCCCTGGAACCCATCGACGGGCAGAGCCATTCATAGAGGTGGGTGAGGCCTGCACTACCGCTGCCGAAGGACAAATCGACAATCCAGGTTCAGCAGCCTGTTGAACAACGCTGACCGGCATTTCTCGGTGTAGCGTCACCCCTTGTGGGTGACGAAAAAAGCGAGTTGAACGCCGCCCACGAGGCACGGCGCTACATTTTTCAACGGACTGCCAGAGGACCCGGGCCGCCCGGGACGTTTGGAGGACGCGAGGGACCCGGGTTTGCCACACCTCGTGTGGGGTGCTCCGGTGTTCGTCCTCCGTAGGGCGATCCGCGAATAGCCAAGTCCTTACCGCACAAGACAAGTTAATACGTTGAATCATGACGCTCGATCGTGCCACGATGCGTGCTTCGCAGTATGATGCGGGCAATGTGGCACGGTGGACATGGTGGACCTGGGGATTTGCGGATCAGGAGACCGTGTGATGAAGCGACAACGATGTTGTTGGGCACTGGCTGTCTTTGCTGGATTAGCGGCTGTCCAAACGGTGGTGGGTGACGAACGTCAAACCCGCGAGCTGTTTCCGGTGCGCGAGCCGTTCGACGAGGGTCTCCTAAAGGTCAGCGATATTCATACGATCGCATATTCGCTGCACGGTAACCCGAAGGGGAAGCCGATCTTCGTGCTGCATGGTGGACCGGGCGCCGGTTGTTATCCCCGGCTGACGCAGTACTTCAACCCGGAGAAGTTTTTGATCGTGCTCCACGATCAGCGCGGTTCAGGCCGAAGTCAACCGGTTGGGGAGATTCGCGAGAACACGACGCAAGACCTGGTCGAGGACATCGAGCGGCTCCGCAAGCACCTCAAGATCGACGGGAACATTCTTGTATTCGGTGGTTCATGGGGTTCGACGCTGGCGTTGGCGTACGCTGAGACCCACGCGGACGTTGTTTCGGGCATGGTGATTCGAGGGGTGTGGACTTGCACGAAGGCAGAGGTCGATCACGGGTTCCGGGCCCGTGGTATACGGAAGTTCTTCCCTGATGCCTGGGCGCACCTTGAGCGTGCTGTGGGACCTGAGATGACGGAACCGGACCCGGTGGCGATGCTGAAGCTCTTCACCGAGGGCGACGAGAGGACAGTGCAGAAGGTCGCTGACGCCTGGATACGCTTCTACATCAAGTCGAGTTGCCTGCACGCGTCCGACGAAGAGGTGGAGCAGGCGTGGGGTGATTACGATGCCCGGCCAGCAGCGAAGATCGATTGTCATTACACCATGAACGGGTGTTTCTTTGAAGAGGGCCAACTCTTGCGCGACGCCCGCAAGCTCAAGGACATACCCATGACAATCATCAACGGGCGGTACGACATGATGTGTCCGCCGATCACCGCCTACCATCTGCACAGGCTGCTGCCGAAGTCGAAGCTGATCATAGTCGAGGAGGCGGGCCATAGCGAAGGGGAACCGGGAACGACACAAGCCCTGTTAAAGGCGGTGGCGGAGTTTGAATAGAGGTCCACGGGGGAGTTCGCTGGTGCGTATGCACAGCGAACGGAGCTTGCTGACAAACAACACGATAGCGGATGGGCGATCTTTGGAGTTGAAACTCGCATGAAGGCACGAATGATCCAGGTGGATTCCTTCACCTCAGAACCGTTTCGGGGCAACCCTGCGGCGGTCTGTCTTTTAGAGCACGAGGTCAGCGATTCATGGATGCAGTCGGTTGCGGCGGAGATGAATCTCTCAGAGACGGCTTTTCCTGTCCGCAGAGAGAAGAACGAGTACTCCCTGCGATGGTTCACGCCAACGGTGGAGGTGCCGCTCTGCGGGCACGCAACGTTGGCAAGTGCACACGTACTGTGGGAGGAGGGACTGGTCGCAAAGGAGGATTCGATCAAGCTCCATTCGAAAAGCGGCCTGCTCACCACATGTCGCGAAGGCGACTGGATCTGTCTGGATTTCCCAGCGATTCCGGTCGAGGAGGTGGCGATCCCGGTCAGCCTTGGCGAGGCGCTTGGATGCCAACCGTTGACTGTCCACAACGGTGGTTCAGGAACGTGTCTCGTCGAGCTGGAGTCGGAGGCCGCGGTTCGCGAGCTCAGACCCAACGTCATGCAGCTTAACCGTCAAGATTTCCTTGGGTGCATTGTTACAGCCAGGAGTGCCTCAAGCTCGTACGACTTCGTCTCTCGCTTCTTTGCGCCACAGCTTGGGATTGATGAAGATCCGGTGACCGGTGCCGCCCACTGCAGTCTGGCACCGTACTGGTCGGGAAAGCTCAGGAAGGCGGAGCTGGTGGGTCGGCAGGTCTCGCGGCGAGAAGGAACGGTGAGGGTTCGCATGCGCGGCGACCGCGTGGACCTGCTCGGTCAGGCCGTGACTGTGCTGCGTGGTGAGATTCTATACTAGGGCTACTTGCCTCTTCGTGCCCGTACACATCGTCGCTAGGGCCGTGGGTCGGCATGTATACACTCAGCCGCTCCAAAGAATTGGGGGTATAATCCTCAGGACGGTAGAGTGTGTAAATGGTAATGGCGACAGCGGTGCTGCGATGAGAATGGCTGATACGTGCCCGGCTGCGAGTTGGTCCAGAAAAGCCCCCTTGAGGAGCTGCGTTGCTGTCGCGGCGGTGTCTCTGCTTCTGTCGGTGATTTGTCTAGAGCACGCACCGTTTTTATGTATCGCTCAATCCCCCTCCGAGCAGGACGCGGCGGCGAGACTCCAGGCTGCTGCCGGGGAAGGGTTCCGGGTCCGCGAGACCGATCATTTCCTCATCGCCTATGACACGCCGTACTCCGCGGTTCGACCGCTGGTGGGGCGACTCGAGGGGACTTACAAAGCCCTGGTCCGCTTCTGCCAGACGTGCGGCATTGGTGCTGGCGGATCGGACGTGCGCCTCGAGGTGATCCTGTTCGCTCAACACGACGATTTCGTCCGGCACTTGGAGAGTGTTGGGATACGATCAGGAACGATGGCTGGAATTTATGATCAGCGTTCGAACATCGCCGCGTTCTGCGATATGCTGGATCATCCTGATCTGAGGATTGTCGCCCGCCAGATCGAGCAAACGCAAGGGCAATTGCAGCGCCTTACCCATCAGCGTTCGAAGTCCCGGGGGGTCCAAAGCCGACGGCGCGAGCTACAGCACAAGCTCTCTGTGCTTCAGAGCCAACGGGACACCATCGTCAAGATGTTCAATCGATTCGTCATTCAGCACGAAGCCGCACATCAGATGTTCTTCAACCTGGGGGTTCATGTGCGGGGTGCAGATAACCCGACTTGGCTTGTGGAGGGTCTAGCGTGTCAGTTTGAGGTGCCGCAGACTGGTTCTGACGGTAATCGGCTCCACATAAACCATATGCGCCTCGGCGATTTTCGAGACGCGTTGGGGTTGGCACTTGGTGAAAAGCAATTGGGAGAAGGTGCATATCAAGAGGCCCTTCGGAGTGGGCGGTTTGTCCCGCTTGTGGAGTTGATCTCAAAGCCCGAGCTGTTCTCCGGCAGCGGCAAGAACCTTCCATCTCGCTACGCGCAGGCGTGGGCGCTGGTGTACTACCTGCACGACGAGCACAGGGAGAAGTTTGCCGGGTATGTGACCCGTGTTCGCGGTCGGCTTCCGGGCCAGCGCATCGAATCGGAACGCGAGATCGAAGAATTCCAAGCTGTGTTCGGCATGCCGGACGAGCAGTTCCAACGTGCCTGGATCGACCATATCCTTGCACTCCGCTACGATCCCGCGGAGGCTGGCCGCTAGTCTGGTCGGCGACCTGCGGGGAAGCTATGATCCCCGGCAGCTTAGCCAGGCGCGGGAAAACCCCCTATGAATGTCACAATTGCGGGCGCTGGTGAGGTCGGCGGTCACGCAGCCGAGGTGCTCTCCTCTGAGGGACACAACGTGACGGTGATCGACGTATCCGCTGACCGGCTCCGGGCCCTCAACGAGACTCTCGATATAAAGACCCTTATGGGCTATTGCAGCCATCTGGGTGTCTTGCGTGACGCTGAGATCGACCGAAGTGACCTGCTGATCGCCGCCACCGGGATCGACGAAGTGAACCTGTTGGCTGCGTCGGTGGCCAAGGCAGCGGGTGCGAAGAAGACCATCGTTCGGGTACACCACACCGCCAACTTCTCGTTGTTAGGAACAAAGTACGCCCAGCAACTCGGCATCGATGAGCTTATCTGCCCCGAGCATCTGACTTCGCTGGCGATTGCCCGGACGATCCGGAATCCGGGATCAATCGCTATGGAAGAATTCGGTCGTGGGAAGCTGCTGATGCAGCGTTTCCCGGCGGACTCCGGAGCTCCAGGAGTTGGCAAGAAGCTGGCCGAGCTGAACCTTCCCGAGAACGCCCGTATCGCGACCGTGGAGCGAGGTGATGCGGCTGCCTTGGCCCATGCCGAGACCATGATCGCGGAAGGCGATATTGTCACAATGATCGGCGACAAGAGCACCTTCGACACCGCCCGCAAGCAATTCACCAAGAATCGGGAAAAGCGTCTGGACATCGCCCTTATGGGGGATACGGCGACGGCGGTGTGGATTTGTCGTGCGCTCAAGAGTCGGGCCTTCTCGGTACGCATGTTTGTTCAAAATCGCGAACGAGGCGAGGAGCTGTCCGAGAAGCTCAGCCACGTCACGATCCTGGACGCCGACCCCACGGACCCCGCCACGTCGACAGATGAACATCTTGGCCGTGCAGATGTGTTCGTTGCTGCCACGGACGATGATGAGCAGAACATCCTGGCGTGTGCCCAGGCTAAGGCCCTCGGTGTCAAGACCACAATTGTCGTGGTGACGCGATCTAAATACATGCACCTGTTTCCGCACGTTGGAATTGATCATGCCTTCAGTCCGCGCGGTGATGCGGTGAAGGCGATCCTCCACCTGATCGACACCGGTCCGATACGACCGCTAGCAACCATTGCGGAGGGCGTTGCGGACGTATACTGGGTCCATCCGGCAAAGCGGGCCAAGGTGCTCGGACATGAATTGCGGAATATCAAGTTGCCATCGCAAACGATGATTGCGGCGATTCGGCGAGGCGATGACGTGTATGTGCCAGGAGCGGAGGATCAGATCCTCGCCGGAGATACCATCCTTGTGATAGGGCCGCACGGGATCACCGACGACCTTCGTAAGGTCTTCGTCACCAAATGAACCTCGAACTTCGAGTCGTCATCCGCCAGCTCGGCCTGTTGATGCTCATCCTCAGTGCGCTTATCGGATGCGTGGCGATCTTTGCGGGATATGAGCATCTGAGGAATTCGGACAGCGACGGTGCCGATCTATTGGCATTACTGATGAGTGCGCTCGTGGGTGTGGTCGGCGGTGGTATCCTCTTTTTCGCCGGTCGAAAAGGTGTGGGTCTCCTAGGGCAGCAAGAGGCTCTGTTGTTGGTGGGATGCAGTTGGCTGCTCGGGGCCGGACTGTCTTGCCTGCCGTTTCGCTTCTGGCCCATGTTTTTTTGGGGCGGAGAGGCCGGGCCTCATGTGTTCGACAACCTCGTGGATTGCTATTTCGAGACCATGAGCGGCTTGACGACAACGGGAGCGACGATCGTGACCGATCTTGCCACGATTCCGCGCAGCCTGCTCTTGTGGCGGTCGCTCATCCAATGGTTAGGCGGGCTGGGCATTGTGGTGCTGTTTGTGGCTGTCCTCCCCATGCTTGGTGTGGGAAGCCGCCGGATATACCGGGCTGAAGCACCGGGGCCGTCACCGGAGGGTGTCAAGCCGAGAATCGCCGACACCGCCAGGGTCCTGTGGTTGATCTATTGTGGGTTGACGGTGTTGGAGATTCTGGCTTTGACGCTGTGCGGCATGACGTTCTTCGACGCCGTGTGCCACACCTTCACGACGCTGGCAACGGGTGGCTTCGGAACTCAGAATGCCAGCATCGCGGCATATCCATCGGTCGCAATCCACATTGTCATCATTATCTTCATGTTGTCTGCTGGTGTGAACTTTGGCCTGTACCACCAACTGCTTCAACACAAGTGGCGAGCAGTGCGGAAAGATCCTGAGCTCCGGGCCTACCTTCTGATCATACTGGTGGCCACCACGATCGTCACGGTCAGTCTGCTCCGCAGCGGGCCGCGGACCCGGAGCGCGATGGGCGATTCGGCGACGTTTGGCACGACGGTCGGGCACGCCCTCTTCCAGGTCGTCTCGATTCAGACCACCACCGGGTTCTGCAGTGCGGACTTCGATCAATGGGGATTCGTCGCCAAGGCTACGCTGCTGATTCTGATGTTCGTGGGCGCCTCCGCCGGGTCGACCGGTGGCGGCATCAAGGTCGTGCGGATCATGATTGCCGCGAAGGTTCTGCTGGCGGAAATCGAGCACGTATACAGACCCAGGGTGGTGCGTCCGGTCAGGGTAGGCAAGGCGGTCATCGACCCGGAACTCAAGCTCAGCACGATGGTGTACGTCCTGGGCATTGCTCTTCTTTTTGCAATCGGAACTGTTCTGCTCATGCTGTTTGACGCGGATCAGGCGATCGATATTACGAGTGCAGCCTCGGCGGTTGCGGCCACCCTCAACAACATCGGCCCGGGCCTGGGCAAGGTCGGTGCCGTGGAAAACTACGCCTGGTTTTCAGACCCCAGCAAGATCGTCATGAGTATCCTCATGCTGCTGGGGCGTTTGGAGATGTTCACGGTTTTGGTGCTGTTTTCGCCGCGGTTCTGGCGATCTGCGTGAACGTTTGACGATAGATCAGAAGAAGGCAGTGAGGTCTGCCTTTTCTCATCGAGTTGTGACAGGAGCTAACCATGGCGCTTCGGCACTTGCGACGCTATGATGTTCAGGCGAGTTACGCTAGTGTGCTGTCCATCCTATCCATCGTACCGTTTATCGGGGCGGCGCTGCTTGCGCATCGCAACTACGAGCACGAGTTGGGGCAGATCGTGTATGGGGCCAAGGGCGTGTTTCTGCCTTTGTTTCTCGGCTGCGTGGCGGTATCGATGGTGCCCAGTGCGGTCGGGTTTTTTCTCGGTTGGAACAGTGCCGGGCAGCGTCGCAACGAAAAGCCAGCCCGATCATGGGTGGGGTTTTTCATCGGTGGGGTGGTGCTCACGTTGGATTTGATTCTCCTGATCGCGTTCTGGATGATCCGGTTGGAGAGACCCGTGTAACCCCCTAGGTTGGTTCGGTTGACCGAAACCGACGTTCCACGGGCAACCTTCATCGCGGCTGAAGGAGAAGCAAAGCCGAACCCGCTACCGCTATAAGTGCGCCGAGGATTGCCCGCATGCCGATCCGCTCCTTGTGAATCGCGGCGGCGAAGGGGAGAAGGAAGATCGGCGGGAGCGAGCACAACGTCTGGGCGACACCGATCGGTGCCCGATCGGCGGCGACGAGTGACATCCACACGCCCAAGAAGGGCCCAACCACAGCACCGGCACAGGCGAAAGCCACACCGGACGATACTGGTCCGGTGGGTCGAGGGAACGTTCCGGTCGATCGGTACTTGCGCTCTCGTCTTGCGTGGATCAACACAATCGGGATCATCCCGACGGCCGCAAAGACCATACGGGTCAACGTGGCTGCCTGGGGACCGAGTCGCTGATCCGGTGGGAGCCAGCCATGGCCCATCCCCTGCTTGCTGAGCAGCAGACCGCCCGCCTGGCAGGCGGCCGCGATGGCTGCAAGGACAATTCCCCGCATCCAATGGCGTCTAGTGACAAAGGTTTGACCCTGTGGACGTTCCAGCACGACCCACGCCACGCCACCCAGGGTCATCAGCACGCCAACAGCTGCCCGAGCACTGAGTGTCTCACTCAAGACGATCCATCCGAAGAAGGCGGCAAAGAGCGGGGACGTCGTCATAATCAGCATCGCGAGTCGAGGACCGATGTGAACGAAAGCAGTGAACAACGCCTGGTCCCCGATGCTCAGTCCCACAATCCCCGAGAGTGCCAGATAAAGCACTTGTCGTGAGCTTGCGTCGGGCAACCAGTGATCGGAGAGCAGCCGATGCGTGACTCCGAGCAGCACGACTGCGAACAATATCCGCGTCGCATTCACGACCGTGGGACCAAGCCGCCTACCCGCCGCGGTGAACAACAACGATGTCGCGGTCCACAACAGCGACGTCGCGATCCCCGCGGCTGATCCCACATAAGCATCGAAGTTTGGGTTCATTAAGGTCGGAAGCAGTCTCGAAAAACCATATCGCCGCCATTCGCCCGTCACCCCCCTCAGCAAAGGGGGACGAGCTGAGGACGACCGTCGGCAAAGACGAGGTACACTCCTGCCACCGGGCCTGGCAATCGCGGGGGTGCTCTGTTCGTCCCTGCTCTCGCGTGACTCCGTGTCGGGCGACCGAGCAATCTATGGGATTCGCGACAGGAAATACAGCCGATGGCTGGAAGCAAGATCCTCGCAGGATTTGTTCCCAGACATATTCATACACCTGGTGGGCGAGGTGGCCTGAAGATCATTTTCTTTGCCTACGCATCGCGCGGTCAACCAGGCGGCGATAGGCTCGAAAGCGTCGTGGGAGCTTCCAGCCACATTCAGGACACCGCCCGGACACGTTGCCGGTCAGGTTGTATCCGCACCTCGCACACTCGTCGAAGTTCGGCCTCTCGGGCTGTTCGCCAAGAAAGGTATAGCCGCATTTGAGGCATTTGCGTCTCAATGGACGTGCAGGTGTGCCAATCCGCTTGAGGGACACAAAGGGCTAGAAGCCAAGTAGCACGTAGGAGTTGAGGCCGTTGATTAACGCCGCCCCGAGATTCCGCGGTCCCCTGATCACGTGATGATGCTCGGCGGAATGGCAATTGGGACATTCCATGGTCGAACCCGTGGGTCCGCATGGCGGGCCGTACGTTTCGTCGGCACGGCGGCTCCTACGTTCGTTCCAGCTTTCTACCGCATTCCGGGCATACGCCCGAGACGTTGCCGGTGAGATTGTAACCGCACTTAAGACACGTCGGCAGACCACCCCTGTTGAGTTCATGGCGCAGGTTGCGGGTGATACGCCTGCGTACCAGCCAGATGATCACGAATACGGCAAACGCGGCTACAATACCGGGCAATCCAAACTGAACCACCGGTCCGTAGAGCCCCCGTTGACGAGCCAACCGCGAAAGCGGCACGACGACGGCAAACTGTGCCACAACTTGCGTCACAAGGGCGATCAGCCAGTAGGTCGGGCTTCTGAAGACCGGGAGGTACGCCGCGGACCATAGTGCGTGCCGAGCTTTTCCGGGCCCGACCCGCTGCAGATCGGGAAACCGCCTTGATGCCGGAGAATCGATCATGCCCCAGTCCTTCCCACGCAGCCGGTGGGGCGCACCGTGTGCGCCGTTCGGCCGTTATCATTGCGTAGTCCGCGAGGCGGACCGTACTTGGCGAGCAGTGCCCGCTCCACGAATATCCGTGCCACATTCTGGGCAGCGATGACTGTCATCAGGCAGTCCGCGAAGCCAGTACCCGCATTTCACGCATATATCATACCCGTGCTCGCGCATTGCCCGGTACACACAAGGGGCGAAGCGGTATCGCTGCAAGATCGCACCGCCGGCAACAAGGCACAGCACAAAGAGCAGCACTGGGGCCGACGCTCGAAAGAGCCGATCGATCCTCCCGCCCACACCGATCGAGGAAGCCAACCACCCCCCTACGTCGCTGGCGAAGAACACGGCGAGTAAGTAGAACGCGGGGAGTGCCAGATACATTGCGATGTTCCGTTTGTTGGCCCACCACAGCTTCCACGCGTCGCGATGGATCTTCTTGCGTTGCCTTCGATCGAGTCGCAGTCCCGGATTGATATACTCTGGCCAGATCCAGCTCATGGTTGTTGATCTTCGGGCGTCAGTTCGCACTCAGTGCCACACTCCGGGCAAATGCCGGACACACTGCCGGCCAGGTTATACCCACATTTCATACACAAACTTTTCCGCAGCCTCCACCAGCGGCGAAACGGACCACGTATGAAGGTCCATAGGGGATAGACAGCTGCGAGAAGCGTGAGCATCCACAGCGGGATCTTGATGGAGAGATCAGTTTCTATTGCCTCAGGTCCCAACGGGATGATGCGCTCGTCTGAGAACTTCTGGCACAATCCAACCTTCATCGGATATTGCAGGATCCGCACCCCACAGCGATCGAACTGCCAGCTTTTCTGCATAGTGGGGAGACGACTCACAAATAGCCTTTCCAGGTCAAGGTTTGGCATTGGGCTCCATGGTGTTCGCGTGCGGTACCGGCAGCTCAGAGTTCGATTAAACGCCACTATCGACAAGAAGTAGTCGCCGCGGCTTAACGTACGATCTCCGGCTTCAAATAGCCTTACATGCATGTCAAGCGAGCATACAACGATGAGCCAAAGCGATGTCAGGGTAACAGCGAGGACGATAGCCTTGTGGACCATGCTTCCATCTTAGTTTCCAGTCGTTCTTACGTCGAGCTTCCACGCACGCCGGCGTTCGGGACAGACCATGGGGCTGTCCATCGGATCAATCGGCAGACCACGGGTACCATACCCGCAATGCGGACAACGAGGGTGCTTCAACGAATCACAACCCGCTTGTCCGGTAGGTAAACCTCATAGATTCAGAGGAAGGTGATTCTCTTAACCGGTGGGAACGAATCGCTGCTATCCGCCCGGTTCCGTACCCACCGCATTCCCCTCGGGTAGGGGATCCGGTGAACCCGTGCGGGGGATGACGTACTCATCCACCTGCTCGCCGTTGGCGTTGATCTGCCTGAGGGTCATCCGGTCCGGGGAGACATCGATCACGGTGAAGCTGTAGTCCTCGTTGTACTGAACTGCGATCTGCTCCATTGGCTTGGGATTAATGGCGTAAAGACCATGACCGCCTGCTCCGGTGACGACGTGAACCACGCCTTGGCCCGGCGGTGTGATCTTCCCCTCGCGAATGGGGTGTGTGCGCTCATACAAATGGTCATGGCCTGAGAGAACCAGGTGCGTACCGTGGGCCTCGATAACGGGAAGAATCGTACGCCACAGCCGATGCGTGGGACCGTAACGACCGTTTGTGTAGACGGGATGATGAAAGAACACGATCTTCCATCGATCACCAGCACCCTCGAGGACCTTATCAAGCCAGGGTGCTACGATGCTGCCCAGGTCCTTCATCGTCAGATCGGTATCGATGGCCACGAACCGGGCGCTGCCGAAGTCGAACCAGTAGTGCCGCTCCGGCGTGCTTGACTGCGGACCGTTCTCCGGAAGAACGAACTCCTCGAACATCGGCGCACCGCGGTTGGTGCGAAAATCATGGTTGCCCATCGACGGATAAAAGGGCACGCTTGCAATCAGCGAGGCGTACGGCCGATAGAACTTCTCGGGATAATCCTCTCGCTCGCCCTCCATGTAAATCAGGTCACCTGTGTGAACAACGATGTCTGCGCCGGCGCTCGGCATTTTCTCGGCCAGGCGATATTGGTGCTCGTTACCGGACCCGCTATCGCCAAACGCAAGGATGCGGAAGGATTCATCCGCCTTTGGAGCGGTGCGTACGGAGTGCTCGGCCACCGTCTCCTCATCGACGACGATGCGGTATCGGTATTCGGAAGCTGGATTCAGCCCGTCAAAGCGGACCGCTCGACGTCCGGCTCGCGTCTCAACGACTTTGTCGGGTTCCGCCCACTGTCCGTGATTACGTTGGACCTGGGCTTGTACGTCAACAGATTGATGAGTTTCCCAAACAAGCGTGAACCCGCTATCGCTCACCATTTGCACCATTGGTCCCTTGATCAGCACCGGGGGACTTCCCGTGAGCCGGGATGGGGAGCAGTACAAACCTGGCAGAACCATGAAGCTCGCAATAATTGTCTTTCGCATGTCTGCACCTCGACTTAATGAAAGACACATGGTCTTTGCGGAAGAGGGAGCCAACGCCACAGGTGTCCGCGCAGCCACTCGGCAGCAGAGCGCGTCACCACGAGGTTCATGAGTGCTATCAGCGAGTCACCTGTATGGATTCCGCGATGAAGCGTTTTGCGCGCTTTTTGGAAGCCTGCTCGGGTTGCCGCAGAATGCGCCCGCGGACGACGGCAGAGTCTCCGATGTGCAGATCACCAAGATCCGCAGGTTCACCGTTGATGGTGATTGTGCACTCCGGGGGGATCTCTCCGTCAACCTCGATGGCGGCACCGCTCCTTGGATGAGTCGTCTCGATCGAAGCCCGCCGTTCGGTCGGGTCGACGAACGTAATCGTTGCCTCAACCTCTCGGACCTTCGGGCTCGCAGATCGGGTCAACAAGAGGCTGGCTCCGCCCGCCGCGATAATACCAACACCGACCAGCAACAGAGTATTGACCTTGGTCTTCCGCATCCTTACCTCTTCCGCGCAGCGCTGCGGACCTTATGCCCAACGGTGCACGCGCGGCGTCCCGCAGTGCGTTCATCTCGGGACCGGTCGTCCCCATACTTGAGCATGATGGACCCGCCAGGCACGGGGGCGCCAAGAATCGGTCAAGTTGTCCCGACCGCACCTGCAACATCATAATGAACCCACGACAAGCTGCCAATGAACAACCGCGCTTCCGGGTCGCGTGCTTTTGGGCCCACGCCAAGAAGATGCGCATTTTGGCAGATCGTGCGCGCGAGCGTACCAGCCCGACGGTCGGATTCTGGCGGTGTTTCGGGCCACGGACATGATCGCCGAGGCGTACCTTACGGCAGCGATATGCCATTCCAGGCCATGTAGTCATCCGCACCATTGAGCAGGTCGATCAACCGCAGCAGGTCCGCGGGAGTGCACTGACCGCTGCGATCGATGTCGCATTGCCAGGGAGCGAGTGGATTCTCGCCTTGCCCGTGCAGGTGGTGAATGAGTTCGGTCACGTCGGTGGGGTTCGCCGACCCGTCGCCGTTCACGTCACCCGGAAGTGAACCCACCCTGAGCGTCTCGCCGCTTCCCAGATGAGTGACGGTCGTCCATGCGCCCGGCTCGATGGGATTGCTCAAAACGAGTCGGACCGAACGGAGCGGGATGTACTCGACCGTCAGCAGCGTGGCTGTCGGCTCGAGGCGGTTCTCCGTCACCACGTCGAAATCCTCAGCCGACATCAGGCAGGTATCGCCGTCAAAAGTGATCGTGAGTGAGTCCCATCCTGCCGTTTCGGAGCTGTCGGGTCTAGAGGGTTGTCGGGCGTCGACGGCTCCGTCCGGCGGGTCGGTATCGACGATCGAAAGTGGTGCGTCCATGTCGAGCACGACGATCGTCTTGTCTCCCGTTCGGGTGACATCGGCATAGGTGTACGAGGCCGACACCACGACGCACGTATCGCCATCGACGTCGCCGGCCGTGAAAACGCCGTTCGCGTCAACCGACCCGGCCTGAGGGCGGTTCACGAACCAGGTCGCCTCGGATGTCACATCTTCGTCATCGCTGTAACGGAAGTCAGCCATAGCTGTCAACGCTTGCGTTGTCCCTTCGACCACCATGTCCACGTCGGTAAGAACGTGGACCCTACGGAGCTCGTCACCCTGAACCAGGCATGTCCGGCTGTCACGGTGGGCGATAATGTCCGGTTGACTCAGCGTCTCATGGAACCTGTTAGCGCAGGTGATCGTGCAATTCATCGTCCACCCGGGACAGTCGGGTACGCAGTCATCAGGGTCATCCGGCCCATCGTATCCGCAATGGCGGGCGCCCCAGTTGTGGCCCATCTCATGAGCCGACAAGTCTGTCTTACACGCGAACGTGCTGCAGCATGTGGTTTGTATGACGCTGTAGGCGTAGTCCCAGCAGACCCGCCCGACCCATGCGATGCCGATCGTGTTTCCATTGAAATCCCGCGTGGTGAAAAGCTGGGCGAGGTCGCGGTGGATGTGGCTTTGCTCGGCGTTCCAATGGTCCCTGAACTGGTTCAGTACCTCGGCGGGGTCAAGACCGGTGTAAGGATCGTCGATCGTGGGACGGACGATGATCGCCGTGATGACATGCGTGATGCCCACGTCTCGTTCATATTGGATGTTGACGGCGTTGATGAGCTCCTCCACGCTCGCCTCCACGGCGGCGATGGGGTCAGGCTCGTTTCGAAAGAGCTCGTGGTAACCGAAGTCCGTGTCGATTGCTAACTCGGCGATATACACGTCCTCTGCAGGGACGGCAAGTTTCGCCTGATCCCAGGTGGCGACCACGCCGGGTGGGTCAAGAGCGATACAGGTGCCACCTGATGGCAGTACATCGTCGTCGCGATAGACGAGGTGCTCGCCTGGTTCGGCGGAAGCCACGTTCGATACCACGGGTTCGACCCACCAGTTCGAACCGTCAGGCAGGATGACGCGAGCGAAAAGCCCCTCCTCGCTGAGCGAAGCGGCTACGTTGCTCCCATCCACTTCTACGACTCGCCCGCGTAGCGTTCGAATGGGGCCCGGCTTGGTCACGGCGTATGCCCCGTCGGGTTGTTGAACCCATAGTTCGTAATCGGGTGCTCTGACCGAATACGGTGCGAGCTCAAGCGATTGCACCTTACCCGCTATCGGGACAGACACACTGAGGGGAGCGCCCGGTTTCGAGTTAACTTGCAGTGCGAATAGCGTACTCTCTGCGAGGTTCAGGTCGGGGTTGAGTTGGCAGGGATGGACCGTCGGGCTACTGACGATCACGTCCTTCTCGCGGGTGTCCGCGCTTGAATCCGCAGCGCATAGGCCGAGGGCAAGCCCAACCGATAGGCTAACCAGCCATCGGGTCGACGGTCGAATGCGGCTCGGTCTGTCGTGTTGAACCATGTGCATTTGCCGATTGAAGTCAATCCGAGCGGCCCTAAACCTCTCCCCCCGGCATGCCTGCCGAGCGTGAAGGCAGTCTTGTCGCGTGCGTTTACCCCGGATGGCGCACAGTCCCCATGCGATCGGTCCCTACCTCGCACGCTGTCCATCAACGCCAAACATTATCTGTGCCCTTTCACGGGAATTCAACCGGGCGTGGGGTGTTCTCGGGCTGCTGTAGGCCCGAGGCTCGACCGATTGAGCGTGCCATTATCAGTCGTGGATCTTGGCACAAAGCCGAGCAGGCTGCCATTGGCAGCCAGCCGTCCGGGTTGTCGATGAGTTGGCTGACCAGCCAATCCCTAACGACAGGGCCAGATTGCCGGTCTGTCTGGTAGGTGATGAGCGTTCCGGGAAGAGAGATCCGGTCACGGGCGGCGCCGCCCGGTCTCCCTGGTTGCGTTTAGCTTGACCGTTGGCGGCAGCCACCGAGAATTGTGAACGGAGAATGTCGGATGACGAATGGCGAACGACAAGGAAATGGGTGCTGCGGGTCTCGAAGCCGACCATTCATGACGCGCGATTCGTAATCCGTACTTCGTAATCGGGTTGTTGGTCTGCGTGAGGAGATACACGATGAACGGTTTGCAGCGGCGAAGGGGCTGGCTTATCGCGGCGATGTTGTGCGTTCCCTTACCGGTGATGGCGTTTCAGGACTCAGATTGGGTCAACGCGGAGGGCGAAGGCATGAGCAAGGAGGCCGCCCGCCGAGACGCCCTGCGCGATGCCTTGGAGAAGGGTGCTGCGGTCGAGATCAGCTCGCGGAGTCAGGTGGAGAACTTCACCCTTATCCGCGACACGATCTTCAGCCGGGCGGACGGGATCGTAACACACTATGAGGTGCTGCAAGAGGGCGAAGGTGTCGGCGGGACGTACTACTGCAAGATTCGGGCCAAAGTGAGCAAGACCGCAATCGCCTCCGAGTGGGGTGAGGTGCAAAACGTTCTCGAACAGCTCGGACAACCCGGCATCATGGTCTACATTCAGGAACGGGTTGACGGAGTGCCGCAGGATGGCAGCATCGTCGAATCGCAGATCGAGAACCGTCTGCTGAAGGCAGGCTTCGATCTTTACGATCGCAAGCAGTTGGACGCGATCACCGAAAAGGAGCTGGCTGACGCGGTCGTGAGCGGCAACGTAGCCAAGATGCAAGCCATCGCCAAGAACTTCCCCACCCAGATTTTCATCACCGGCAACGCCGACGCCAACATGGCCGGCAACAAGGACCTCTACGGCGAGCGGGTGGCACTGTATAACGCCGACGGGGTCATCAAAATGTTCTATACCGATACCGGCAAGCTCATCACCAGTGAGCCGCTTACTAACTGCCGCGGTGGAAGTCGAAGCCACTTCATCGACTCGCAACAGGCCGGCAAGAAGGCACTCCAGGAGTGCGCCGTCCAGTTGGCTGAGTCATGCTACTGGAACGCGATGAAGAGCTGGGCCACCCAGATCAGCGCGGGTGGGATGCTGGTCCTCGAAGTCGAGGGCATCAAGGTCGCGGACTCGGTCAGGCTCAAGAAGATGCTCAGCGACCTGCATCCCGACAAAATCCTCAACGTGAACCGGAGCTTCTCGAAGGACATCGCCATCTACCGCATCAAAGCCAAGATGACCGCGGAGGACCTGCTCGAATACCTCGTCCAAGACGAATGGACGTCACTCATCGAGATCACCGACCAACAGGGCAGCCGAATCCAAGCCAAGTGGATCGGGGGATGAGGACGCATTCGCGAATGTCGAATGCACAAGGGCGAATAGCGAAAGCTCGGGGCGTCCGGCGAGCATAGGCGCAACCAGTAGCGTACCGATGGACATCAGGATCAACGAGCGGCACGCCGATCCGAGCCCCGAGCGCAAGCGTGCGGTGCAAGCGACGAAGCGACAAGCGACGTAGGGCCGGAGGTGAGAAGCTGGTGTACAATCACACCTCCCGATGTTGTAGGACATCCCGGTCACACGTCCTGCATGTTTGGCAATGCACGAAGGTAGGGATACTGAAATGAGTCAAATAGCGTTTTGCTCGCGTCGTCTTCTGCAGTACAGAAACGGAAAGTCATACCCACAAGCCCCCACTCCCCATCTGGGTGGTACCGTACCTGATGATCCTGGACGACGACACCGACGATGCCTCGGCCGCTCACCGAATTTCTGATCCTCTGTTCATACTCACTTAGAAAATCGTTGATGGCCTTTCGCCATCGACGAACGAACTCTCGCTCAGGAATGGGTGCTGTGACCCGTATGTTGTTCGGGTTAAGTGCCAGCGTGGTGTCAAGGGCGATGACTCCTGGGACCCCTGTCGCTTCAATTTGTCTCGCTGCCTTTGGAACGCGCTTTTTTGTTTGGTTAACGCTCATGAGTCGCTTCGCTGCGACACCAAACTGAGCGCCCTTGATCGTACATGTGACGTCAGGCTCTTGATAATCAACGGGTAAAAATCCAGCCGCTTGGCAGACCGCTGCCACGTACAACTCAAACTGCGTATTGCGCCCCTTCGATTCTCCGCGATCGTCCTGGGGCAACACGGAATCATCGACGACTTTGCGCAGCAAGCACTTGAAACCCGCGTGAGCTGACTTCGCATGCTCTCGCTCGAGGATGTATGCGAGCTGTTGCATGTCACGCTCCGCCTCAAGTGCCGTCTCGAACTGTGGGTGGGTCGGCGGGATCACACCTGCGATCTCCGTATATAGTCGGTGCATCCGCATAAGACGAGATTGCGAGTGGGGGTTGATCCCAAGCGCTCTAAATGAGTCGATCACGAATTTGGCAGTCTCTATGCGTGTTCGCGGCATCTGCAGCTCCGATGCGGCTGCCTCACCCAACTCAGATGCTAATCTGATCACACCGCAGCGACCAGGCGATGCAACAAGCGAGCGTCGCTTGGGACTCGTGCACGTCCACAGTCCGTCCGGATTTCCGACGCGACCGCGATGGAGGACCCGTTGACCAGCCATGTGCGCATACTGGTTCATCCCGAGGAGTTGAGGACCACGGTGATCCCCTTCGTCGCTTTGCCGCTCCGTCGCTTGGTTGCTTTGCCACGTGCACCCCGCGCTGGCGCTTAGGGCTCGCAGTCGTCTGCCGCCTGCTGACCCCACACAGATCTGGACGGCAGCGATCAGGCCCCTCCCGGTTCGCGGGTCGGTATTCGACCTTATCCCCCTTCCCGCTTGGACATTCGCTATTCGCCATTCGGCATTACCCCAGTTGACCGCCCTGCCCCGCGGGCGTACCCTCCTCAACTGACAGTCCTGGCGAGATTCGCCGGGTTTGAAAGGACGGTGGCGGTATGGCTCGCGAGATTCAGGGGCAACTGGCAGTTGACGGGCAGCGGTTCGCCGTCGTGGTTGCCCGATTCAATGAGTTCATCACCTCGAAGCTGCTGAGCGGGGCGATCGACGTGCTGATTCGCCACGGCTGCGACGAGGATAATATCACCTGCGTGCGGGTCCCCGGTTCGTTTGAGCTTCCCTTTATGGCCAAGAAGCTGGGCGAGTGCGGGGACTACGAGGCGGTCATCTGTCTGGGATGTGTGATTCGCGGGCAGACTCCACATTTCGAGCACATTGCCACGCAGACGGCGCGGGGTGTCGCCGAGGTCGGACTCTCGACCGGTGTGCCGACCGTCTTCGGCGTGATCACTGCTGACACCTTAGAACAGGCCGTGGAGCGAGCCGGCTCGAAGTCGGGCAACAAGGGTGCGGACGCTGCGATGAGCGCGATCGAATTGGTCAACCTGCTCGGTCAGCTTCCGTCTCGCTCGTAGGGGCCATGCCGAAGGACCGTCATCAAGCCCGAATCCTCGCCATGCAAGCCCTGTGTCAGTGGGATGCCCAACACGACGAGTCGCCTGAGCCGCTGGACGAGTTTTTCTGTGCCGCGGCGGACGGCGAAGTGCCGGCGAGCACTGCCGCGTTGGCGGCTGAGCTTGTCACCGCATTTTTGGCGGATCGTCAGACTGTCGATGGTCTGATCGCGTCGGCCGCAACGAAATGGGACTTGTCCCGCATCTCACCTGTCGAACGAAACGTCATGCGTGTGTCAATCGTCGAGATGGTGGGGGGAACGACCCCGCCCAAGGTGGCGCTTAACGAAGCCATCGAGATCGGCCGTGAGTATGGCGGTGCGGATTCGCCCAGGTTCATCAACGGTGTTCTGGACGTCATCTTGAAACGGCTGCCACAGAATGGAGAATGCGGGATGGGGAATGCTGAATGAGAGGGTCTAGCAAAACGGCATCCGAACCCGGGTATCGACCGCTCCCTAACAGTCGCGGCTCGGTTTTGATGGTCGCTTTCACTTTCAGCATTCGGCATTCGCCATTCAGCATTCATTCGGAACGGAAGGACGGCAATTACTGATGGGGTTGTTCGATCGATTCAAAAAGGGGCTCAGTCGAACACGGGAGAAGCTCACCTCGAGTTTTCGCTCGGTGCTTCGAATCGGCAAGAAGATCGACCAAGAGACGATTGCCAGGCTCGAGGATCTCATGCTCACTGCCGACTTCGGGCCGGCGACGACGAACAAGCTCATCGACCTCGTCCAAACCGGCTGGAAGAAAGGTGAAATCAGCGAGGAGCAGGAGATCACCGAATATCTCCAACGCCATATCATCGCTATGTGGCCGGAGTCGGACCGCAGAATCCAGTTCAGTGACTCGGGACCGACGGTCATCCTGGTCACGGGCATCAACGGATCGGGTAAGACAACGAGCGTGGCCAAGCTGGGGAAGTACTTCACCGACCAGGGCAAACGCGTCATTTTAGGAGCTTGCGACACGTTCCGAGCAGCCGCGGTGGAGCAACTCACCATCTGGTCGCAGCGCGTGGGGGTTCAGATCGTCAAGCACGATCAGGGTGCGGACCCGGGGGCGGTGGCGTATGACGCGTGCGAGGCTGCGATGGCCCGCAAGGCGGATGTCCTTCTGGTCGACACCGCCGGCCGCCTGCACACCCAAGATCACTTGATGCGGGAGCTGGGAAAAATCCAAAAGGTCGTGGAGCGAAAAATCCCCGGAGCTCCCCACGAGGTGCTATTGGTGTTGGACGCCACCGTAGGCCAGAACGCCATCAACCAGGCCCGTCAGTTCTCTGAGCACGTATCGGTGACGGGGATCTTCCTGGCAAAGCTGGACGGCAGTGCCAAAGGTGGTATCGTGGTCGGCATACGGGACCAGCTCAACGTGCCGGTGAAGTTCGTGGGGCTAGGCGAAACACCGGCAGACGTCGAGCCGTTCGATCCCGCCACGTTCATCGAGGCGATGTTTGGCACGTAATGGCGGGAATTGCGAATGTCGAATAGCGAGGTCAAAAGGACGAGTTGTCCATATCTGTGACTCCGCTAGTCGACATTCGACCAGCCGCGTTGGAGCATGGGCGCATGAGTCTTACCAGTCACGACATAGAAAGGATCGCCGATGACATCTATAAGGATCGTCGTATAAACTCAACGCTGTATTGCGGTCGGTGCGGGTACAACCTTCGAACGCTCCCGTATCTTTACACCTGCCCCGAATGTGGGAACCAGTATAACGCTCGTCCACCACTGATGAAGGGCATCTTCACCCCTCATGAGATCATGTTTCCGTTTCGGGATTACGGTTTGACGCTGCTTGGTGCGTTGAGCACGTTGTTGCTGAGCTTGGGGCTGGGATCGCCGCTGGACGTCGGGCGATTGATCATGGCACTGATTCTTGGCGTATTCACGGTCATCTTCGGGTATCTCAGCATTGGGAGGAGCATGCAGTTTATCCGGGACAGCCGTGTCGCCCACCGTATCCGGCAAGAAGAAGAGGCGTTGGAGGAAGATGAGGAGGAGGAGTGGTGACGTCAAACCCGGGTGCGACGACAGGGTGCTTCCCGGTTCGGGCGGCTGCCCAAGGGGCCGTATTTGCAGGAGCGGTTTATGTGGGGGGATGGCGATCCCTTTGACGGTAAGGAGTGACCGTGGCGGTTCGCTTCGTAATTGGCCGAGCGGGCTCGGGTAAGACCCACCACTGTCTCGAATCGATTCGAGAGCATCTCCGGTCTGACCCCGTCGACGGTCCGCGCTTGATCCTGCTGGTGCCGGAACAGGCAAGCTTGCAGATGGAGCGCGCCATCGTGCGGCCGACCGATGAACCGGACTCGGCGGGGGATATCTCCAGCGCTCATCGTGCCGAGGTTCTGTCATTTCGACGGTTGGCGTACCGGGTTCTCGATGCGGTGGGTGATCCCTCGCGACGGGCGCTGACGGAACCGGCCCGAGCGATGGTGGTGCGCCACCTGTTGGCCAAGCACGTGGGGCAGTTGAAGTACTACAGTCGGGCGGCGCGATCGGGGGCGGCTGCCGGGCGACTGGGCGGATTCGTCGACAAGCTCAGCGCGACGATTGCCGAGCTGATTGAGGAGGCGATCAAGCCAGACGATCTTATCGCTCTAGGACCCGCGGATGGGGTCGAGGTGGGCAGCGTGGAGAGGGGTGAATCCACCGACGCCCAGCCGGTTCTCAGCGAGCCGGTTCAGCAGGCTAAAATTCACGATCTTCATCTGATCTACCGAGCCTACACAGAGTATCTGGGTACGGACCGACTCGATCCGTCACAGTACCTGCAGGTCGCGCGCGATGGTGTGGGGCGATGTCGCTGGCTCGCGGATGCTCTTCTCTGGGTGGATGGTTTTGCCTCGCTGAGCGGTCAGGAAACGCTGACGCTGTTCGCCATTGCCGGTGTGTGCCAACACGTGGACATCACCGTCATGGCCGACCCGCCGGTGGTTGGGCCCCACCAACCCGGGCATCGCCCGGATCCCGCCGTCGCCCGACTTTTTTCACGGACAGTAGCGACGTACCAGGATCTGCACGACGGCTTTGTGCGGGCAGGTTTTGAGATTAGAGACCCTCTGGTGCTTGACACCAAGCCGCCGCCGCGATTTGCTCGAAGTCCGCAGCTCGCTGACCTGGAACAATCGTTGTTCACATCGCGAGCCACCGGTCGTTGGGCTACGGATGATCGGCCGCCCTCCGTTGAGTTGGTGGAGCTTCCATCCCGGCGGGTTGAGGTCGAGTATGCCGCCTCACGCGTCGTTGCGTGGTCACAGGACGCCGATCGGGGGTATCGCTGTCGGGATATTGCAATCATCGCTCGCGAGCTGGAGCCCTATCACGACTTGATCAGCGACGCGCTGACGGCGCGGGGCATCCCGTTCTTCGTCGATCGGCGCAGGCCGGTGATCCACCATCCCCTTGTTGAGTTCTTGCGGACGGCGGTGGCTATGGTGACGGAGAACCTGTCGCTGAGCTCGGTCCGGCTCGCGCTGAAGACGGGGCTTTGGCCTTTGTCGGAGGAGTCAGCCGATGAGCTGGAGAACTATCTCGTCGCCCATGGCATTGCCGGTGTGGATACCTGGCGTGGCGACCAGTGGATGCTTCGCCCCCGCCCGTCGCTGACGGATTCGGAGGTTGAGCCCGCTCCGCACGAGGTCGCCGCCCTGGCCCGCATCAACCAAGGGCGGGCGAGTTTCGTTGGGCCGCTCGAGTCTTGGGTCGAGCTCTCGCTGGCTGAGAAAAGGCGCAACGGTGCTGCTTGGGTCCAGGGTGTGCTTGACTTGATTGGGCGGCTCGGGGTTGGGGCCACCCTGAAGCGATGGGCGACCGAGGCGGAGGCGGACGGCGACCTGGATCTGGCTGAGGAACATCGGCAGGTCTGGCGCGAGACCATCTCCTTCTTGGACGACCTTGCCTTTGCCTTTGCCGGTGTGCCGCTGACGGTGGTCGAGCTTCGGGATGTTTTGGAGGCGGGTCTTTCGGGTCTGACGCTTGGTTTGGTGCCTTCGATGGTTGACCAGGTCTTGGTCGGGGGCATCGAGCGTAGCCGGCATCCGGACATCCGGGCCGCGGTCGTCCTGGGTTTTAATGACGGTGTATTTCCACTGCAACCCACGGAGGATTCGATTCTCAACGATGACGATCGCATGGCACTCAATGCGGGGGGTGTAGGTGTGAGGCCCGGCGGTCGGCAGCGGGCCTTGGATGAGGCGTTGCTGGCGTACGTGGCCCTGACGCGGGCGAGCGAGACGGTTGTGGTGACTTACGCCTCGGCCGACAACAACGGCAAGCTTCTCAGACCGTCGATGTACACCAAGGCCCTTTTAAACACCTGCCCTGGCCTGCGTTGTGAGACGGTCGCTGATCCCATTCGCTCCCGCGAAATGTGGGATATTCTCTCGGAGGGTGATGTTGCGAAGCGGCTTGCTCTGGAGTTTCGAACGCGACCGCCAGGTGAGCGGGATGACCTCCTCATGCGGCAGCGATGGAACGAGCTGTACATTCTGACGCGTCCCATACTTTGCACCGACCCCGTGGCCCGCCGCGTTGTGACGTCGCTGGATGAGCATCGTGACGAGATTCTGTCACCGACGACGGTTGAGCGGTTCTATTGTGGTCCGCTTCAAACCAGCGTGTCGGAGTTGGAGACCTACGCGGCGTGTCCCTTTCAGCACTTCGGGCGATACGTGCTTCGTTTGCGCGCGCGCCCCGAGGCCGCCCTCGAGCCCCTCGACGTCGGACGGGTCCATCACGCGATCCTCGAGGATTTCGTGCGGACGCTCTCAAGCCGAGATTGCGGGTTTGAGCAGTTGACCCAGAGCGAGCTTGCGGAAGGTTTGCAGCGAAGCTGCGATCGGGTAGCCACTCGGCTTTTGCCGGAGGAGGCGTTTTTTGACGCACGCAGCGCCTACATGCTCCGCCGATCGGCTGCCCACCTTGCACGAATGATCCGGGCACAGCAGAAACGCTCTGAGTCAGGTAGGGGCAGGCCGAAATTCGCGGAGCTGTCCTTCGGCTTTAACCAGCCTGGTGCTCTTCGCCCTTTGGAGCTTGCGACACCGTCGGGGCGGAGAGTTCTTCTGAGGGGGTACATCGATCGGGTCGACCTGGTGGAATTGGGCGACGAACTGCTGGGCGTTGTGATCGACTATAAGCGGGCTCGGGAGAAGCGGCTGGATCTGTCGGCGGCTTATCACGGTGTGTCGCTTCAGCTATTGGGGTATTTGCTGGCTCTCCGGGAGGTCGGTGAGACACTGACGGGACGACCAATCAGGCCGATCGGCGCACTCTTCGTTGGTCTCGGTACACAGTACGTTCGTGTCGATCATCCGGATCAAATCAGTCCGCGCGAGGCCATGTTAGCGGGCACGCACAGGCCGCGGGGGCTCCTCCTTGCCGACGACTTCGCCATGTTGGATCGGTCATCCGACACCGGTTGGTCCGACCACTACGCCGTGTATCACAAGAAAGATGGGGGTGTCGGTCACGTGGATGAAAGCGACACCGCAGACGCCTCGTCATTTGGCGCCATGCTCGAACACACACGGGTCAAGCTCGGCGAGCTGGCTGACGGCATTCTGGATGGACAGGTCGCGGTGAAGCCATATCGTCTGGGCACGTTTTCGCCCTGTTCGTGGTGCGTACTGGGGAGCGTGTGTCGTTTTGAGATGGGCATCTCGCAGGTTCGCTTCCTGGAGAGTCTCAAACGCTCGGAGGTGCTGAACCGGCTCTCGGAGAAAGTGACTGATCAGTAATGATCATGACGGAAATGACATGCATATGACACCAAGCGGCATCACCGAAACGCATCGTTGCGCGTAAGTCAAGATTGGCAATGACGGCTCATGGGGCTCATCACCAGTTACCCAAGTGCAATGGCAACATATCTTGTGGACCGCGTGCGCTATGGTCTCGCGGAGACGGAGGGGCCGCTCGATCGGGAGGTCGTGTTTGTCCTGGATGGGGTGGGGGGATCTCAGGCAGCCCCATTGGCCGTCCGCCGTTCCTTGAAAACGGAAGGGAGCGACGTCGGCAGCATCCTGTTTCGCTGGCAGACGCCCGTGCCGGGGGACTTCCTGAGGCATTTGATGTGTTTGCGTCGAAACCGGCTCATGGGGCTGAAGCTGGCCCGGAGAATCCTGGAGTTCAGGCGTTCTCACCCCCAGACCACCCTTCACGTTGTGGCGTTTAGCGGCGGGGTGGGGATCGCCGTGTTCGCGTGCGAGCAGTTGGCCGGTCGCGGGGACCTGGAAACGTTAGTCATGGTGTGTCCAGCGATGTCGCCGGACTACAACCTTGCATGTGCGCTGCGATCGGTCATGCGGTGTTACGCGCTAGTCAGCCATCGCGACCGATTGATCCTCGGTATGGGGACGCGACTGTTTGGGACAACCGACCGGCAGTTCCAGGCGGCAGCGGGACAGGTGGGCTTCCGCATCCCTGAGGACGTGACGAGCGAAGAGATCGATGCGTACAGCCGGCTTCGCCTCATCCGATGGACACCGAAGCTAAAGCCCCTGGGCCATTACGGTGGACATATGGGCTGGGCCCGGATGCCATTTCTTCGCAGGCATTTGCTTCCAATGTTGCACGGTAAGCCCGTCCTCCCGGTGGAGGCCGTCAAACCAGGCTAGAGCGATTCTCGAAAATGCGTGCCGCAGCACCCCCCTGTAGTCCCCCCTTGCCAAGGGGGGAACGAGGGGGGTCGACCGGTCCACGAAAACGGGATTCGCTCTGAACGGCGGCGTAGCGCGCTCACTCGACAGGGCTCCTTGATGATGTGGTGGTGGGTGGTCTATGATTCATGGCAAAAAGAACCACAGGACGCAGCCGGTGGCAGGGTGCGCCTGGGCCTGATCCAGGCGGAAAACTCCGTCGGCGGCAATCGGTAAGCCACTGAGGTTCGATGGCCGATACATCGGCAGCGAGAACTCACCGACGCAGAGAAAGAAGGGAGAATCCACAATGCAGACTACGCGAGAGCCGACTCGCTCGATCTTGGCAGCCTCATGGCTAGCGTTGTTCCTGGTTGCTTTCGTGGTATCGACCACGAGCTACGGTCAGGAGGAGAAACCAAGACAGACAGCGGCGTCCGAAGAGGGGAAATCTCCGGCACCGGTCAAGAGCGCGGAGCCGGCGCCAGAGAAAGAGGGCGAACCGGCAACACCCCCAGCGCAGACACCGACCGCCCCGAAAAACAAAAACGAGATCGAGAAGCCTCTTCCGGGCGGGCCGCCGGACGCCCCGATATTCAAGCCGTCGGCCAGGGACGAATCAGAGACAACCGGACCTCAACCGGCACTGGGTGGTTATTGTCCCGTCGCCTACCATACCCTGGGCACGGCTACCAAGGGTAAGCCGGAGTACCAATCGACCTTCATCGGTGGGGTCTATTACTTCCATAGTGCCGAGGCGAAAGCCAAGTTCGACGAAGATCCTGGCAAGTATCTCCCGCGATTGAGCGGTCTCTGCACGACGGCGTTGGGTGGTACGTACGGTAATCGCCTCTGGGGGGATCCGACCGTCTTCGATATTGTTGACGGCAAGCTCTATCTGTTCTGGAACGAGCGTGCGAAACGGGCCTATGAAAAAGACCCGCAGACATACATCGCCAACGCAACGGAGCGATTCGCGGAGCCTGCCATCGGGGGTTACTGCCCTGTCGCTTACCAGACACGGAACAGGGCCATCAAGTGCCCGCCCCTTCTTCGTACGACCTACGGGGGATGGACCTACTACCTCAGCGACGTGCAAGCGTTTGAAACTTTCCAGGCGGATCCAGCCCGGTATGCGCCACAGTATCGTGGGTATTGTGCCGAAGGGGTGTCGCGGAACAAGCGTTTCAAAGCCGATCCCACACAGTTTGTCGTCCGAGACAACAAGACCTACCTGTTCTATGATGCCAAAGCCAAGCTGGAGTTTCGGGCCCGCTCCGGGCAGATAATCGAACGCGCCGACGAGAATTGGAAGACGCTGAAGGAGAAGCTCCCGCTGTAGCCGCTTCCGATTCACGCAGAGTCGGCGCTACGCACCCTACGGGAAAAGCGTATAGCGTCGTTGTGGCTCGGCGAAGCCGGCGAATTCATCAGAACGTAGGGTGCCTCATCAAGGTACGATTCTTGTCGGGTATCGTATGCGAGCGGACGAAGACTACGTCTGCACTTCCTTGCAGTAGATCAAGACCCCGGGGTACGAGTACCCGTCGTCTCCCTTGTACAGTGTCTTACAATGCTCGTCGAGCCAGTAATAGGCGCAGTAGTCAGCCACTTTCGGCACTTCAGCCAACCACATCGCTCGCTGCGCGGTCCAATCTTCAACCTTCTTCTTGAAAAACGCTCGAACGAAAACCATCGCCAACCTCGGCACGTGATCGTACTCGGGCCCGAAGTCGTACCCTTGAATCTGCTTATCCGCATCCTTGAGGCAGGTCTCAAGTGAACCCCATGTGTTGCTGAACGACGAAATCCACGCTTGCTTCGTTTCGGCGAACAACTGACAGTCCTCCGCACCGGAACCGACCCACCAATCTGCTCGCCCTTTCGGGACTGCATGTTGTCGGGGGCACACGAACTCCTCGATTGCTGAATAACCCGCGCGGAACGCAGCAGCCGTTAGAAATCCGACGAGCGAGCGTTCTGTATACCACCAAGGAATGTCGCCGGCCCGCTTGATGTACTCGTCGAAGACAGACCACAGTTGAGCGAAGACCGGTCGGAGGGTCCGGTAGGTTCGGGACCGCGTCGCCATGGAATCATTGCGGAACACTGTTCCGCACGTTCCCAGGTTGGCGGGAGCATTGTACACGTCACAAGTGACAGTCATGGCATTCTCCTTGTTCGGCGATAATGTGTGTTTTGAAGTGAAAGCTGACATCCACTTGCGTGTATCGGTAGGGATGACTGCGGGTGTTAGAGAGCCGGGAATCGGCGGTGCCCCGACTTCGATTATTGGTCCTTGGGCGCGGAGCCCGCCCCACCTATGCGAAGAGCGTGTACCGCTGTTGCGGTTCGGCGAAGCCGCCGAATTCGTCGGGTACGAAGTCGTAGGAGCCGTTGTCCCACATGTCATCGTAGTGGAAGAGGATCATCTTCTCTCGTATAGCCTCAGGCAGCGTCCGAAGCTCTGAGATTGTTGCGTGGACACTCTCCGGGTAATCGATCAGCAGCACTTCATGGAAGATCATCTTGGCAGCTTGCAGAATCTCGCCAAGGCCAGCAGGGTCAAACCGCGTATCGCCCGTATAGAAAACAGTGTCATCACTTTGGCGGTCACTGATCAACAAACCGAAGCTGGGCCAGTCGCGCGTTTGCTGGATGCGAACATGATCCGTGGGCACGATTGAAGACTCGTATCGATCCAACATGCAAAACCGGTCGGGCGTACCCTGACCGGCTGGCTGCATTGCTACGACCTCGAAGTAGTCCTCCAACTGAGCCTCGCGACCAGCCAGCACGCCAAGACCCCCACGCAACGAGTGATCCCACAGGTTGAGCAACACCTCCGGTGAGCTATAGAGCATGGGTCGAAAGCCCATGCCTCGCTTCGGATCGCGGAAGACGTGGACGTTCATGGCTGCCAGCTCCTCCAGCCCGCCGATGTGGTCGCTGTGCAAATGCGATACGAATATGCGTTTAATGGCCGGGTAGTTGATGCGCCCCTGGTCGTCCAAGTAGGAAAAACCCGGCTTCTGCCGAAGATGGTGTAGGGCGAGCGGGCCAGTGGTGCCGAAATCGACGAGGAGAGTGTCGTCGGGACGATCTTGTCCGTCCGGCCTGGAAGACCAAGCTTCGATCAGGGCGTTCGAATGGAAGTTCCTTTTAGCGAAAGCAGCCCCAACGCCTAAGAAAGTGAGCGTGAGCACGAATGACCTCCCGACCAGGCGCCAACGGGGCGGCGCGTATTGGCGAATCGAGCGCCCTCCGCGGCCGGCGGTCCACCGCGTCTGGGCCCGCCCGCGGCGCTCACCCGCGGGCTTCAAGCATAACAGCAACGCCCGCTTGCGAATAGCCTTCATGAGCGGTATGGCTACGCAAGTGTGCGGTGCGAGTCGCGCTGGTGGGAGTCCACAAGCTGCCGACGGCAACGCGACAGCTATCGGTACCGGACAGTCCGCCTGGAACCTGGGGTCGTCACACCGGCCGCCGCGGAATACGGGATATGAGCTACCAACTGAAAGACCGAGTCGTTTTCATTACCGGGGCATCGAGTGGTATCGGGCGAGCCTGCGCCGTCGAGTACCACAAAGCCGGCAGTCGGGTCGTGGCAGCCGCCCGTTCGCTCAACAAGCTGGAAGCCCTGGCGAATGAGTTGGGTGGCGATCGAATCGTGCCTATCGCGATGGATGTCACTGACCCTGTTGAGCGCCAGATCGCCCTGCGCATCGCTCGCGAACGGTTCGGGTCAATCGATGTGCTGGTCAACAACGCCGGGTGGGCCAGCTTCACCACCGTGGCCAACATGCCCGAGGACCATTTTGAGCGGATGTTGGCGGTCAATCTCGCCGGTCCGGTGTCTTTGATCCAAGCCGTTCTACCTGAGATGATTCAGCGCGGACACGGTCAAATCGTGAATATCTCGTCGGTCGTCGGCTACCAACCGATCCCCCGAATGACCGTCTATAGTGCTGCGAAGGCGGCCTTGACCGCCTTGAGCACCGGACTGCGGATGGAATTGCGCGGGACAGGCGTCGATGTGTTGCTCGTGGCACCGGGCTCCACAGACACCGGGTTCTTCGACGCCGCTGCGAAAGTGGATGCCAAAGCGGCACGCCTGTCGCGGACGCAGTATTCAGCCGAGCGCGTGGCTCGAGCGGTAGTGCGCTCGTCGCGCCTGCGCCGTCGGGAAGTTACGCTTACCGTGGAGGGCAAGCTGATCACACTCATCCGTCGCGTCTCTCGTCGGGCGGCCGACGGAATCATGTATCGTGTGGCCAAGTCCGCCATGCCAACCGTCGGGTCGTAACCCACGGCGTTCTCGATGGGGTATGCACTACCCAGGCGAAGGCGGGTTTTTCGCTCGGTGGTCAAGCAGCGAGCTGGCTGTGGCAAGGGTTTGTACGACCGCATCCTATTGCCTACAATGTACATTCTGGGCTGGATCTTAAACGCTGAGTGGACTGCGAATGGAAGGTAAAACGGTCTGCCTCGAGACGATGGGCTGCCAGATGAACGTGCTCGACAGCGAACTCGTTCTGGGGCAGCTCCGCGCCCAGGGATATCGGCCAACGGATGACATGACGACCGCCGATGTCGTTTTGATCAACACGTGCAGCGTGCGCGATCACGCCGAACAGAAGGTCCTGTCCCGACTCGGCTCGCTCAAAAGACCCAAGCAGCGCAAGCCTGACATGATTGTCGGGGTGATCGGTTGTATGGCGGAGCGCGATCCGGACGGCATCTTCACCAGGATGCCGCACGTCGACCTCGCCTGTGGCCCGGGCGAGCTGAACAAGATCCCGGCCCTAATCGAGGAAGTGCGAGCGGGCCGGAACCGCGCCATCGCGCTGTCACAATCTCAATCTCGGAGAAGCACGCCGCTTCAACGGGCAGTAGAATATGACTCGGTTGAGGCGTTGGATCTATCCCGCGATCCCGCACCGGGGCAAGACGTGCTGCAATCTTACATCCGCGTCCAACGTGGCTGCGATAAGTTCTGCACGTTTTGCGTGGTCCCGTTCACGCGTGGTCCTGAGCGAAGCCGTCCGCCCTCGCAGATTGTCGACGAGGCCAAGATGTTGGCGGACCACGGTGCAAGAGAGGTGACACTCATTGGGCAAACGGTCAACAGCTATGTCCACCAGGTTAACGGCAGTCCCGTTCGCTTCGCCGAGTTGCTCGCGCGTGTGTCGGAGGTATCCGGAATCGAACGGGTCCGGTTTGTCACGTGCTTTCCGGGTGACTTCACCGACGATATTTTCGAGGCGATGCGCGACATCTCTAAGGTCTGCGAGTACCTGCACATTCCTGTCCAAAGCGGCAGCAACGCGATTCTGCAAGGTATGCGCCGGCAGTATACGGTTGAGCAATATGTTGATCTGATCGATCGCGGGCGAGATGCTGTCCCAAGATTGACGATTGCCAGCGATTTCATCGTCGGGTTCTGCGGCGAGACGGAGGAGGATCACCAAGCGTCGTTGCGCCTAATCGAGCGCTGCGGCTTCAAGAGCATTTTTGTGTTCAAGTACTCCGAGCGGCCGGGAACGGTCGCCGCCAAACGCAGCCGGGACGACGTACCCGACGAAACCAAGCGCCGCCGCAACCGGGAGCTGCTCTCTTGTCAAGAGCGGATTTCTCTGGCTGCCAATCAGGGACTGGTGGGATCGACAGTCGAGGTCCTCGTCGAGGGATACAGCAAAGCTGCGATCAGAGCGCAGGAAGCGGAGCAGACACGCGGTGAGGAGGTTAGCTGGCGGTCCTGTGACCAGCTCGTGGGCCGGACGAGGACCGATCGGATCGTCGTCTTCCCGGGGAAGCTCAAACACGTTGGCCAGCTTGCCCGCATCCGGATCACCGCGGCGACCGCCTTGACGTTGCATGGGAGTCTCGTAGAGAATTGCCCACTGCGGGACCCGGGCACGTGGTTGGTGGATCGTCCGCGACTCGTGCTTGGGTCGGGCTAAAAGGATTGGACAGAAGCAACGATTCGCCAAGAACGAGAACCATGAGCACGACAACAGAAACAACCATCAGTCCGACGACCCGGGTCGTGCCGGGCAGCGAGACGCGGCCGAAGAAACAACCACCATATCACGTGGTCCTCTGTGATGATGACGATCACACCTACGACTACGTGATCGGTATGCTTCGGAAGCTGTTCGGGTACAGTACCGAAAGAGCCTACGAGCTTGCGTCCGAAGTGGACGGCACGGGTCGGGTCATCGTCGACACGACGACACTGGAGCGGGCGGAGCTGAAACGCGATCAAATCCTGTCCTTTGGTCGCGACTGGCGGATTCCTCGATGCGAGGGGAGCATGACAGCCGTTATTGAGCCGGCTCCGGTGTGACGTCGGCTCAGAATTGCTCCTCCGGTTTCCACGTTCCAAACAGCGTGGATCCTGAGCACGCGGGAGACGGCCACATTGGGCCTGGCATCGGTCCCCCGAGATTGGCTGGTGCGGCCCCGGTCCGGGTTTGACACGGCGAAGTACCTTGAGTACGCTTCTATCAGCCATTTGCGGGTGTAGCTCAGTGGTAGAGCGTCACGTTGCCAACGTGAATGTCGTGGGTTCAAGTCCCATCACCCGCTTCGCCTGACCGCCGTTGTCCACAAGTGGCAACGGCGTCTTACGTTTGACCCCGTCGCGACTTACGACGATCCCATCGCGCGTTCCCGACTGCCCCGATGTGCTGCTCGTTTTGGCAGCAAGTGACCAGAATTGACGGCGGCGGACGCGCGTACGTGCAAGGTAGAGTGCAAGGTAAATGACGGGGCGGGGCCTGGCCACAACCGGCGACTACCGACCGCGCGAGGAGCGCGTTCGGAGACCACTCTGGTCATGGTGTTCGGTGTCTAGGCACGTGAATCAGGAGGTAGCGCGGCAACGCGCTCAGGTTCGTGCCGTAACTGTGTGGGCTCCAGGCGTGCTTTCGGCTGGAAACCTCAGAACGGGAAGTGCGTCGATCGCCCCCGCCACGTCGAGCAGCTTTGGATCGGTATATACATTTGCGGTCAGCTCGGGCTTCGAGTGCCGCATGGCTGCCTGGACAGTCCGCAGTGGAATGCCCGCGGCGCACAAGTGCGTCCCGAAGGTCACTCTCAACGCGTGAACATCGACGACCCGGTTCCGCTCGTCACGCTTGGGGATGCCCGCGACGGCGAGGTCGCGATCGAAGATGCGCGTCAGCCCGGAGGGAACGTTGAACAGGGGCATTGATGGCGGAAGGCGCGCAGGAATCGGTTGCCCCAACGTGCGGGCCTGATCCTGTAGCTTGGTGAGACGCTCCGTCAGCCACGCGGACAGCTCTGATGCAAGATCAGCCCGGAGCGGAATGTCTGATCCCTTCCGGTTCTTCTCATCGGCGGCATTCAGGACGGCGTACGGCACCGGGCCGTCAAGCTCCAGTTGGCCGACGGTCAGCGAGGACAGCTCACCCTTTCGTAGTCCAGTGAGGGCGAGCGTCTTGTAGATCAACGCGCGCTCGTGCCCAGTCCGCTCAGGTTGAGTGATTAGATCAGGATTGTCTTTCAGCGTCTCTCGCGCACGCTGCACGGCCGCGTCGATGCGGTCGATAGTGAGCGGTTCGCGCTTCCACGTTGCCCGGCTCTTGGGCGGGCGTTCGGGGTCGCCTTCCACCGGTGTGATCTCGCGGCCATACTCCGCCAGCGGGCGTAACCGGGTGGCCCTCAGTAGCAGCAACAGCTCGGCTTCGGTAAGAGCCCGACGCTGATGCTTGCGGGCGACGTTCTGGTCGGCCCTTGGTAGATCGGTGAACGGGTTGTGAATCAACCGGTGGGTGCGACGGCACCAGTTGCCGAAGCCGACGAGGGCTTCGCGCTATCCGTTGCGGGTCGCTGCGGCCATCCCGAGTTCGGCCTGCTGAACGAGCCAGGCCTCGACCGGGCCGGATGACAGCTTGCTGAACTTGGAAAAGCGGCATTCCGTGACAAGCCTCTCAAGCCGACGGCGGAGCATGGAAATACGGCGCGGCGCGCAGTCCTTAGCCAGGAGATGCTTTACATACGCGTCCAAGTGTTTTGATAGGGGCAGGCCGGCGTGGTCGGCAGCATCCACTTCGGCGGCACTCAACACGCCCGCCCGGACCAGTTCAGCTTGCCGTTCGAGGTCAGCCAAGACCCTGCGCGCCGCGACCGGATCTTTGCATCTCGTCGCAACCTCGACAAGATGCCCGCCTCCATCGCGGTAACGGATCGTGTAATAGCGAGAGCGCCCACGAACGCGAACCGTACCGTCCTTGCCCTCGACGACCTCTGCCGATCGACGTTGCCCATTCCGCAACCGCCAATGCGCGACTCGCCGCCTATCTTGCTCGGCGACTTCTGCACCGGGCGGCAGCTGCATCGTGTACGGTTTGCGGACAATCATGCCCATACGTCATATCCGCGCCCGGACCCACCCCGGGTCACTCCCACTGAGCCTCGATCCGCTGGGGAAAGCAAGGCGGGTTTTCGGGCCATTTTCAGGTTCTTTTCCGGCTCCACCTTGCGCGTTGCGGTTACACCGTGTCCGCTGAATGAACCCCATCTACGCGCCGGCGTTCCGATCTGGCATGCTG
>CAYOQG010000015.1:0-35464 GCA_964405925.1 uncultured Phycisphaeraceae bacterium
AAGACTGGCGGCACCTTTCCGGCACTTCCCTGCAGGGCCGCCAGCGCCGGCTTAACCATCAACTCGAAGCATACGAATGCGCTGGTCGGATTCCCAGGCAGCCCAAAAACGAGCGTGCCCGCCGGTGTCGTCGCAAAAACCAAAGGCCTTCCGGGCTTGATCGCCAGCTTCCGAATATGAAGCCTGGCTCCACACTGCTCTAGGACCTCGGGCACGAAGTCCAACGGGCCAACGGACACGCCGCCGCTAATGCACAGGACGTCAGACTCCAGCCCCCTCATGATGCTCTCGCGCAACAATCTGCGATCGTCTCGGACCGTACCCAGTGTCACGACGTCGGCATGAGCAGCACGCACGAGCGCCTCGAGCATGTATTGGTTCGAGTTGCGAATCTGCGAACCGCTCGGTTTTTCATGTACGTCGACCAGTTCGTCTCCGGTCGATAGGATGGCCACTGTCGGACGGCGGTAGACGGTCAGCTCCGACGCCCCGACCGTGGCGGCTGCCCCGATTTCCAGTGGTGTCAAGTGTGTGCCCGGTTTCAGCACGATTTCGCCCGCGGCCGCGTAGGTTGCCCGGGGCGTGATGTACTGACCGGAGGGGGCCGAGACCCCGATCATCACGGTGTCATCGGTCGGTCCCAGTTCGGTCTGTTCGACGGGCACAACCGCATCCGCGCCGCGCGGGATCGGCGCGCCCGTGTTGATCTGAGCCGCCTGTTTCGGCCCCAATGCCCTGTCATCTATGGCCGCACCGGCCGCGACTCGTCCGACGATGCGCAACCTGGCCCCCCCTTCCCGAGTGTCGGTCGAACGAACGGCGTAGCCATCCATCGTCGAACGGTCGAACGGTGGGCAGTCCGCGCCACAAGCCACCGGCGAAGCCAACGTTCGGTATAGTGCCTCCCTAAGCGGACAGAGGAGTGTCGGCCCCGGCTTGATGCGGGCAAACAGAATCTCGTAGGCTTGTTCAATGTCGATCATCGCGTCACGTGAGCGTATCCTACACACGCAGACTCCTCAAGCTAATGGCTGTCACGATTGCTGGTGACACCGCGCATGCTGGTCGAGTCTGCTCGTCACCGTCGGTCCGGTCGATTGAACCCCCGGCCCGCGCGGTTTATAATCCCCTGCCGGGGTGAGAACGACAGTAGCTCGCGCGAGAAACCATGCAGGTCACCATAAACGGGAAGATCGAGACATTGACCGACGGAATCACGGTGGCGGGTTTGCTCGCCCAACTCGACCTTGAGCCGATCCGCGTTGCCGTAGAGGTCAACGAGGATCTGGTCCCCCGCAAGACCTTCGCCGACACGCCCGTACACGATGGTGACCGGATCGAGATCGTAACTTTTGTAGGGGGCGGATGATGTTTGCAGAACACTATCGCGTTGGATCGTTCGAGTTTACGTCGCGCTTATTCGTCGGAACCGGGAAGTACTCCGACTTTGACGTGATGAAAGCCGCTCTGGAAGCGTCCCAATGTCAGGTCGTTACCGTGGCGGTCCGTCGGGACGTGCTCGCCCCCGAGGGTGGCACGAAACCGGACAACATTCTCAATCACCTCGATCTCTCGCGGTACACCGTGCTTCCCAATACTGCTGGCTGCTTTTCCGCGAAAGACGCTGTGCGATCAGCAAAGCTAAGCCGGGAGCTATTGGAAGGGCTAGACAACCCCGGTGCGCGGTGGGTCAAGGTCGAGGTCCTTGCCGACAAGAAGACGCTGCTGCCGGATGTCGTGGGAACGCTCGAGGCCACCAAGGAGCTTGTCGATGCCGGCTTCGAGGTCCTGGCATACACGAACGACGATCCGATCGCCGCAAAGCAGCTTAAGGACGCAGGTGCCACGAGCGTGATGCCGCTCGGGTCGCCGATTGGAAGCGGCCAGGGGATTCTCAATCCCGTCAACATCAGTCTGTGCCTGGAATACCTCAAGGACGACAATCCAGACTATCCCGTGATCGTCGACGCCGGTGTAGGAACGGCCTCGGATGTCACGGTAGCCATGGAGATTGGTGCAGACGGCGTCCTTCTCAATACTGGTATCGCTGGTGCCCGGGAACCCGTGCAGATGGCCCGGGCGATGGCCCTCGCGCTCGAGGCGGGCCGATTGGCCTTTTTGTCCGGTCGCATCCCGCGAAAACGATACGCCAGCGCCTCCTCGCCGACCGATGGCGTCATAACCCCGGCAGCTCGGCGGGTCTGATCCATCATGGTCGAGGGGAAGGTACGCCCGACTGACAGCCACATTCAGCCAAAGGCCGGCCAAAAGCGGGGTCTTGGACGGAGTGGCACAGGAGCGGTACCATGACGAGTCGCGCATGCGGACCCGCTCGGCGCAGGATACGTCAGACACCATGATTGTTGACTGCTTTACGCACACTTGGGAATCGGCGGATCAACTGGGCCGCTGTGTCCCCTCCTCGACCGGTCGAAGCTCCGATACGGGGGAGTCTGGGGTCATGGCCCGGGCCGGTGCGGGCAGGCACGCGGCTGCCTCTGACCCGGTTGACGCCACCATCGTGCTCGGGTTCAAGAGCGCATACCTCGACGCAAAGATCGCCAACGATCACGTAGCCTCCTATGTCGGTACGCGCCCCGATCGGATGATTGGCTTTGCCGGGATCGACCCGAGCGATCCGAAGGCAGCCATCGCCGAGCTGCATCGTGCCCGTGAGGAGCTCAGGTTGGCGGGTGTGGCCGTCGCCCCGGCGGCTCAGGATTTTCACCCCAGTGACAGCCAGGCCATGGTTGTCTACGCCGAAGCTGCCCAGCAGCAGATGCCGGTCGTGTTCCACACCGGGGTCTTCACCGGCTCCGCCACCAAGCTCGAGTACGCTCGGCCGTTTCTGCTCGACGAGATCGCCCGGGAATTACCCGAGCTAAGACTGATCATCGCCCACATGGGCTACCCCTGGGTCCACGAGACGCTCGTTTTGCTCGCGAAACACAAGAACGTGTACGCGGAGACGAGTTGGGTGCTTCAGCATCCGTGGGACGCGTATCAGGCCTTGTTAAGCGCTTGCGAACGAGGAGTGATTGACAAACTCCTTTTCGGCAGTGGCTTCCCCCACGCAGCCGCGTCTCACTGCATCGAGGCACTCTACAGTATCAATCACTTGGCTCATGGCACGAACCTGCCCACGATCCCGCGGGAGGCCCTCCGTGGTATTGTCGAGCGCGACACGCTGTCACTGCTCGGCATCACCGGGTCAAGGCCGCAGACTCAGCTCCAGACAGCTCCGACAGTCGGCGACGAGGACATGGATACGTAGCGTCTCGAGTTCCCCCCCGATCACCGCCGTCCATTCACCACCGTGACTTCCAATCTCAAGGAACGCCTACGCGCCTTGAGCGCGTGCCACGGCTCCGCCAATCGCGGTTCCAACCACCCTGCCCTCAGGTGTGCACTGAGTGTGTGTAACGACGGACTCGTGCCACACACCAGACACACGCATCTACTGGGCCGCGTCTACCACCCCGACAGGTAACCCTTGACGCTACCATGCGCCTCCTACCCGAGGCGCGTCAGGTCATGACGCGGCGCGTCATGCCTGACGCGCGCAAAAAGGAACCCGGTGGCGCTAACCACCGGGCTCCTCAAACTGAACCTACGTTGCCCTACGCATGGCCCTCATCCTCAGGCCATGCGTCACAAATCAATTACTGGAAGTTCGAGTTCACGAACCCACCAACGGTCACGCCGCCATTGATGATGGCCACGAGCTTGAAGTCGGCCGCATCATCGATGTTCGTATCCACGTCAGCGTCTTCCTGGATGAAGTAGATGTAGGCGTTGCCGCTCTGGTAGGCGATCATGATCAGATCGTCACCATCAGTGTTTACCGCCGGAACGCAGGCCGTCGTGCCCGACGTAGCGCCGCACGCACTCAGCAACAACGTGCCGTCAAGACCTCCCGCGGCATCCAGATCGACGCCGGCGGAAAACTCCCAGGAGAGTTCCATGATCGCCGCCGTGCCGTTGTACGTCGGCGCCGCGACCGGCGTTGTAACCACCTGCAGCTCCGTGGCGGCAGCGCCATCGGACAGGTCGCCGTCATCAGTCACGTTTCCAAAACGGATGGCGTCCGTCTCGTTGGTGGCCGAGTAGGTCGTCCCGTCGATCGTCATCCCGGAACAGGTGACACGGTTCGCGGCGAGCAACGCTGCTGCGGCGAGGTCCTCGAGATCGAGAATATCGCTGCCTGTGCCGACGTTGGCCGAGTCAATGCCCGCACCGGGCTGAATCACGTCGTTACCTGTTCCAGAACTGAGCGAGTCGGTTCCGGCCGACCCTTCAATGGTGTCGTTTCCACTGCCGGTCGTGATCGTCGTTCCACCGGTTGCGACGGTCGGGGTTGCCAAGGCCATGGTGAAGTCGTGGGCGAAGCTGCCCGCGTTGATCGAGCGGGCGGTTACGGCGCCCGTAAAGCTGATCGCCTCATCACCGGCAACCAGGACCGACACGCCGGGGCTGTCCGGCATGGTGAAAGCTGCGCCGAAGTCGTTCACCCCGGTGCCGCCGTCCGCCGCCGACCCGTCGTAGTCGCGGTACGAGTTGAGATTCAGCGTCTCGACTCCTGTGAGCGTCACCGCCCCGACGAAGTCGGAGTCATACAGATTCATGGTGAGGCTGTCCGTGGTCGCCAGGCCGGTGATCGAGGCCCCGAACGTCCCGGCCGAGTCCTTCGCTGCCCCGCGCTTCCCAAAGTTGATCGTCGTCCCCGACTCAACCTGGATGTTACCGTTGGTCGAGCCGAGCGGGAGGTTCACCGTGGTGATCGTGCCGTGGTAGACGGTCTTCACCGGGGTACCCGCGGCGGCGGCCAGGGCGTCCGAGATGGTCATTGTCTGGAAGTTCGAGATGTTGGTAAGGGCTTCCGTCTGGGCGTTGTCAGCATCGGCCGAGAGCAGCGAAAGTGTGTTCGTCCCACCCTTGCCATCCAGCGTGTCGGCAACCGTGAAGTCCGCAGCGCTGAAGCGGAAGGCGTCGTTGCCGCTACCGCCGGTCGCCGTGATCGTCCCACCGGCGCCGAAGAGAATGTCGACACCCCCGGTGTTGGTGCACGTATCACCCGTTCCGCAAGCATCAAACGTAACCACGTTATTGCCCCACGCGGTGGGGATTCGCAGCGATCCCGAACCGCTGAAGTTCACCGTCGTAAGCGAGGTGCCCGTCGCCTGGGCAATGGCCCCCACCTCGCACGCACCCGATACCGAAACGTTCAAGGTCTCGACGCCATTGGTGGTCCCGCTAGTGAGGGTCATGAGTGCGGTGGTCTCGTTGTTGCACGTACTGCCGGGGCAATCCTGGGCCGCGTCAACCAGACAGGGCTCGCCCGCGTTGGCCCCGCCAGCGCAGGTACCCTCGGTGGCGGTGATGTTCGTGAAGCTCATATTCATCGCATCAGCCGTTCCGCTCGTCGCCGCCGTGGTGAACCCTACGTTCACGCCCCCGGCGCTAGTTTCCAGACCGACGTCCACCACATTCTTCAGGTTGTTCACGATCAAGGCAATTCCGTTGGTTCCGGAAATGCTATTGACATTAGTTACACCGGTGAAGTTCGTGCCGTTGATCGTGGTGGCCGCGGTGCCCAGGTCCGTGAAGTTCAACGTCTCGATGCTCGTGAGCGTCGCGTTGACCGTCGCGGCAGCAGCCAAGTTGAAATCGGCGTTGAGCTCGTCATCCCCATCACCGCCGTTCGCGGCATCCGAAGTCTGGAACGTCGGGATGCTCGTGCCAGTTGGGGCGTTGAACTCGACTGGGGCGTCGAACATGTCGTTCCCACCCGTGCCGGAGAGATCATCCACGCCGAGCGTGAAGTAAATGTGCTCGCCCGGCGCCTCGGTGCACTCGTTCAGATCTTCGTCGCACGTCTCCGGCGCAGTGCAAGGATCACCGCTCGCCACGCAGACCCCAAGATCGGTGTCACAGCTTTCGACACCCGTGCAGTAAAGACCATCATCTTCGCAGTCGGCGTCGGTCGTGCACGGTGTACCCGGGATGCACCCGTCATTCTCGTCGTCGCAAGCATCCGGTACACACGGATCACCGGTATGGTAGCAAGCGTCCGTCTCCTCGCTGCAAGCCTCATCGCCGTTGCAGTACAGCCCGTCATCCGGACACGGATCGTCACCGGCCTCACAAATCCCGTCTACGCAAACCTCGACACCGTTGCAGAACACGTCATCATCGCAGTCGGCATCCACGTCACAGATGTCGATGCAGGTGCCGGTGGCCTCGTCGCACTCCTGGGTATCCGGATCACACGGGTCCCCTGCGGAGACGCAGTCGCCCGTAGCCTCGTCACAGGTCTCAACGCCGGTGCAGAACAGCCCGTCATCGCAATCCACGGCTGTCCCAGCACAAACGCCGCCGGAGCAGACATCGTCATCCGTGCACAGATCGCCATCATCACACGCGGCTGTGTTGTTCGTGTACACACATTCGCCGGTCGCGGTATCGCAAGCATCATCCGTGCACACGTCGTCATCGTCGCAAACGACATCCGCGCACAGATCCACGCACTCACCGGTCTCCGGATCGCACACCTCTCCCTCTGCGCATTCGACTGGCGTGTTGACCGCAACGGGATTGTTGTCTGCGTCGAGTTCGCACGTGTCGACCGTGCAGAGGTCCCCGTCGTCTGGGTCAAAGCTCGTGCAGGGGTTAGCAAACGGACACCCCGTCACAAACACCAGCATGGCAAACACGCCACAAAGCGTGCCCCAGTAAGACACTCGTTTCAGGTTCATACTTAGCATCCTAATTGACCTCCAGAAAAGAGTCTGTGGCGTGTTCCGTATCACACGCAGATCGTTCAATCACTACTTACGAAAATCCAAAACCATCTCTTGTGGTCCACGCCCCGAATGATCCGAGGACAAAAGTCCACAACAGATGCTTACCGCATAATGAAAACGCGAGCAATCTTCGTTCGGCCACCGCTGCCAAACAGCGATTCATCTCCCTCGTCGGTTCCGAACCCCGCAGCGCCTTCCGATTTGGGGGCGCTCGTCACCCGGACCACGCGCCTGGTCCTGGGCGACTGCCTCCTGCGGCGCTGCCGCATCCGCGCTTAAACTCCCTTGTATCAAAGCGCGAGCTCCGAGGAACACAGCGGGCGAATTGTAGGAATTGGCCCAGGCAAGTCAACCGCCAATCCTAAAAGATTTCGCCCTGCGCACAGCTTCGCACACCCGGCTTTTCCGGCCGCGCACGCGCGAAACAGCGGTTTCTCGGTGTCACCACCGGAAGGTGATATACAACCGTTGAGTCGTCATCGGCCCCACCGGCGCTTCATCTTGAACATTTGCAGGCGAAAAGCAGTCCGGCACCGGACATCCTGCTCGAATACCTACCGAGCACGCTCCCGCCCCGCGCGCCCTGCGTGAGCTGAATTGGACTCCTGGTGCTGCCTTAATCTATTGACATCAACGGGATTACGGCTGAACAGCCGTTCTTTTCACAGGTGCGGCGAGGCCTCCCCAGCCGGGTCGGTGGGTGCAAGGCACACATGCTGGCGCGATCAGCCTCCGGCAGGCATATGGAAGTGGGCGGGTGCCTTCCTGAGGCGAGGCACGGGATCTGCCCTGATAGGGGCGCGACGCAGGTGCACCCACGGTTTGCTGTTTATCCATTCCACCAAAAAGCCCGGCCGCAGTGTCTACCCCAGGCTACCGGGCGGTCCCATTCTGGGTCCCCGTCGGGCGGACAATGTTCACGGATTTCTGGCGTTTCATCACCTCGCCAGCGGGTCGCGCTGGGGATGACGACCCTCCATGCGTCGTCGAGCACCATAGTAATAGTAAGCAGACACCTTGCCGGTGCTTGCCGGACACGCGAACGCAAGGCCCTCGATCAAAGAGTGACATTACCAAGTCACTGCGTGCAGGCTTTCCGATAGAGCGACTCAGCCATTTCAATGATTGCGACCGCGAGCTGCGCTTTTGTGCCCGACACAGGATTGAGCCAACCCCGATCGGCTCGAAGGATCTCGATCGTACCCGACTCACTTCCCACGTTGCCCAGATCGTTGAGCACCATGGCGTCGCAGTGCTTCCGCTGGAGCTTCGATTCCGCGTTCTTATGATGATCATGATCCTCCATGGCGAAGCCGATCACCACACGGCTGCCCTTGATCCTTCCCAGATGCATGAGGATATCCTCAGTTGGCTGCAACTGGATCGTCCGCGGGCGACTCTGTTTCTTGAGCTTGTGAGTCTGTTGCCTTGCAGGGCGGTAATCACATACCGCAGCCGTCATGACCAGACATTCGCACTTGTCAAACAGAGATGCGACGGTCGCAAACATCTCGCGAGCGTTGACCACAACGACAAACTCAACACCCTTGGGCCTGGGCAAATCGACAGGCCCAGACACCAAAACGACATCATGGCCACGCCGGACGGCCTCTTCAGCGATCGCGTAACCCATCCTTCCGCTTGAGGGGTTGGAGATGAATCGGACGGAATCGAAGTACTCGCGCGTCGGACCTGCAGTGACGAGGATACGCATGGCGTCAAGGATTTACAATGGCAACTGGCGAAAGAACGTGGACAAACGGTCGTCAATTATTGTCCTGATGCCACGCCCTTCGCCGGCTTCTGTTTAAGCATCTCGGTGACTACGCCGAGTATCTCGGGCGGTTCCGCCATTCGGCCCGCTCCCACAGCCCGGCATGCCAGCCAACCCTCCCCCGGCCCCACGAACCGGTAGCCCAGTTCTGTCAAGGTAGTGACATTCCGCTGGACGATGGGGTTGTCCCACATGCGCTCGTTCATGGCCGGGGCGAAGAGGACCGGCGAGTCGACGCTCAGCAGCAACGTACTGACCAGATCGTCGGCGATGCCCGCGGCGACTTTGCCGATGATGTTGGCTGTTGCGGGGGCAACCAGCACCAAATCGGCTGCTTCGGACAACGCCACATGATGGACGTCGGCCACGTCCTGGGCCCGCCACAGACTCCCAAACACGCGACGGCCGGTCAGCGCTTGGAACGTCGTCGGGCCCACAAACTTGGTGGCCGCCTTCGTCAGTGCTGCGCTGACTCCCGCCCCGCGCTGAACGAGTCTCGAAACCACCTCGCAGACCTTGAACGCGGCGATACCACCACACACAGCGACGAGCACCTCGTAGGAGACAAGATCCTGCTCAGGATTCTTCGAGCTGCCCGTCATCTTCGGCCTCAATGTCTTCAAGCAGGGTCAGGTCGATCTTTCCCTCCATGATCTCTTTGACAACGACCTCGAGATCGGTCAGGCCTCTCGTTTGCACCATCGGCCGGGCTCCTTGCAGAAGTTGCACCCACCGCCGTTGGATGAGGGCCGCGAGCTTGAAACGCCCCCCGAACTTGTCAATGAGTTCATCGTGCCGAAACGCCTCGATCATGCCCCGTCGGCCTCCTTTCTGATGATGTCGATCACCTCTTCGATGGTCGACTCCAGGCAGTCATTGATGACAAAGTACCGGTAGGATCCGCTGTCTCGGGCAATGGCGATCTCTCCGTCAGCTTTGGCGAGACGCCGCCCGAGCAGCTCCTTGGCCTCCGTCCCCCGCCCCTCGAGTCTCGCCCGAAGCGACGGAATATCGGGCGGTAGCACAAAGATCCGGATGGACTCGGGCATCTGGTCAGCCACCTGCATCCCTCCCTGAACGTCAATCTCCATCACGATGTTCCGTCCGCTGTTGATCGCATCCTCGACCGGTCTTCGCGGAGTGCCATACCATTGGCCTACGTATTCCGCCTTCTCCAAAAACTCTCCTGCTGTGGCCCGCCGCTCGAAGGCCTCGCGAGTGACAAACTCGTAGCAGTCTCGGTCGGTCTCGCCCTTCCGTTTTGGGCGGGTGGTGACGGAAACGCTCCAGACCGTGTCGGGCAATCGTTCGAGCAAAGCATTGCAGATGGACGTCTTGCCCGCACCTGACGGGCCGCTGACCACGATCAGTTTGCCTCGCCGGCGACCGGAAGCGACTCCGTTACTCGACATTCTGAACCTGTTCCTTGAGGCGATCGATCGAGCCTTTGATCTCCACGACACTTCGTGCGATCACCGCGTCGTTGGCTTTCGCTGCAATCGTATTGGCTTCGCGCAGCATCTCCTGCGTCAAAAAGTCCAGAGTTCGACCGATTTGCTCGCCGCGGTCACAAAGCTGCACGAACTGATCGAGATGCGAGTGCAGTCGGGCCACCTCCTCGCTGATATCGCACCGCTCTGCAAAGACGGCAACCTCTCGCGCGAGCACCTCCGCCTCAAGCTCCAGATTGGAAGCTTGCATCAACGCTGACACGCGCGATCTTAGCCGTTCGTGATATTGCTCTACAACGCCTGGGGCACGCTGGCAGACGTTGGCCAGCTCCGTGCGGATCGTCTCGCAACCAGCGAGCACGTCGCGTTGCAGGGCCTGCCCTTCCTCCCGCCGCATCGCCACAAGAGCGTCGATTCCGCGATTGGTCAAATCGGTGACCAGGTCCACCTGGCGTTGCCGTTCACGATCATCCAAGTCCGGCATATCGCACACACCCGGCAGGGCAGCCAGCGTGCTCAGGTCAATGGTGGCTTCGACACCCGCGGGAAGCTCCACCCGGGCGACCTGGTTCACGTAACTCTGCAGGACGGACAGGTTGATCGGTCGTGGAGGGGTTCCCCCGTCGCTCCTGACGCGGAGGACGTACGCCACGCTGCCCCGGGCCAAACGAGCCCGGACCAGCCTCTGAATGTCCGCCTCGAGGAACTGTAAATGCTCGGGCAGCTTCGCGGACAGCTTAAAATACCGATTGTTGACGCTCCGTATCTCAAGCGCGTAGCTCATCCCCTGGTCGACGCCCTGAGCCGCACCATAACCGGTCATCGATTGGATCATGGGGTGGAGTCGTCCTCCCGGTCCTCGGTTTCCGGTGTCGATTCCGGGCGCCCGAATTCGCCGGGTTGAGATTCTGACGGCAAGTCCGAATCCGGCGGGGTGTCGAATCCTCCTTCTTTTGCGGGCTCAGTTGTTGTCCCCTCCGGGGTAGCCTCGCCACCATCAGGTGGTGTTACATCCGCTGGCGGCTGCGCGGCTCCCGTCCCCGAGCCTTCGGCATCCTTCCCGCCTGTTTCGCTCTCTCCAGTCGGCAGCGGCGGGATTTCGATCCGCGTAGCCGGGACGGATGCTCCCTCGCCGCCGGCCTCCGTCTCAGTGGACGTAGCCTCGGACGTCGCTCGCTGTTCCCGAACCGGTGTCTGGTCAAAGGCGTAGTTCGCGAGCACGTTCAAGAGCACGAAGACCGTGGCGACGACAACCGTAATCCAGGTGAAAACGTCACCGGTCTTCGCTCCGAATGCGCTCGAGCCGCCGCCCCCCCCAAAGGCGCCGGACAGTCCGCTACCTCTGCCGCGCTGAAGCAAAATCACAAGCATGAGGAAGCAGCAGACTAGAATCAACAGAACGGCCAGTAACCACGGCCCTAAACCCATCTGTGCCAGTATGCCCAACATGTGTCATCCTCGAATGCGAAATCGGCAACCGCAGACGGGCATCGACGCGGGGGTCGACTCCACCCACTGCCCGCGGGCGGTCTGTTCAGCACTGGATTGTCGCGAGCTTCCCCTAAGAACGCACCGCCGCCGGTACAGCGGCCCTGATGATAGCCACGAAATCCTCCACCACCAAACACGCCCCTCCCACCAAGGCTCCGTCTATGTCCGGTTGAGAAAGCAAGTCAACCGCGTTGGATGGTTTGACGCTGCCACCGTAGAGAATCCGGATGCCGTCGGCGACGCCGTTACCGTAGACCGACCCCAACCTGCCTCGTATAAAGGCCTGAGCCTCCTGGGCCTGCTGTGGTGTAGCCGTCCTGCCGGTTCCGATCGCCCAGACCGGCTCGTACGCCACGATAAGCCTATCTGCGGGCACGTCCGCACCGATGACCTCGTCGATTTGCTGACCGACGACAGACTGCATCCGCCTTGCCTCGCGCTGCTCAAGCGTTTCGCCGACACAATAGACCGCCTGGAGACCACCTGCGATGGCAGCCCGGACCTTGGCTGCCAGCAGTCCACCACCTTCGTTGAAGTATTGGCGGCGCTCGCTGTGTCCAAGGATCACATGGGTGCAGCCGGCGTCCTTCAACATCGCCATCGACACCTCGCCCGTAAACGCCCCTTGCGGTTCCTGATGAGCGTTCTGTGCACCAAGCATGATCGGAGAACCGTCAAGCGCCTTGGCCATGGGCAGCAGCCAGGGGAAAGGCGGACAGATCAGGATTTCGACGCCCGAGACCCCCTGCGTCTGCTCACGGACCCCTCGTGCAAGCTCCCGGGCCTCGGTGAGCCTCTTATGCATCTTCCAGTTCCCAGCGATCAGCGGTGTCCTCATGATGGCTCCTCGAGCTCGCTCAGCCACCCCCAACGGGGCCGGGCGGGCCAATCCGCCGCGTCGTCGTCTGACTCCAGGCGTAACTGGAGTTTAAGGTTCCGAGCAGCGAACCAAGCATTCTAAGAGGTCGAAACCCGACCGTCAACGCCGCGCCGGCGAGCCCACACACGCCGGTAGGAATCTCCACGGTTTCCCAACTCGGCCGGGGCGGCTATCCTCCGAGGTGCCCACCGGGAGCTGGAAAAGACCCCGGGGCGCGCTCGTGGGGGAACGTTTCCGTGGCTCACTGGCTGGGAAATCTAACCACCCGACCACTCACGTGTCATACACGATGCCGGTACAATCAGACAGGCAAACTCACGGCATTAGGAAGTCGTGGACGATAGACGGCAGGCGGAAAAACCATCGATAAGAATGAGGAGATCTTCCCATGATCAATTACGGCAAGGCTTTGACACTAGGCGTATTCGCGGCAGCCGTGGGCGCGAGCTGGCCGGTATGGGCACAGCAGGCGATCACGGATGCCCAAAACAAGCTGCTCGCCAGGCGGGCCGCGGAAGCGGACTGCTACCGGAAGTTGGCGGAGGCTGTCTACGGCGTGCAAATCAACTCCGAGACCTTCGTCCGAGACTTCATCACCGAGAGCGACGAGATTCGTACAGGCGTCGATGCGTTCGTCAGGGGTGTCCGCCTCGGACCGCCCGCGTATTACGAGGATGGCTCATGTGAGGTCAACGCCGAGGTCACGGTCGCGAAACTGATCACAGACCTGAAGGCGGTTCACTCGGCACATTACCACGGCAACAGGGTCACGACCGCCGACATCGAAAACATCAAGCAATACGTCAAGACGGATGTCATTCGCGTGACAGGTTCCGGAGCTCCGAGACCCGATCTGCCACCCGATCTGCCGTACGGTGTCGAGGATGTCATCACGCCGCTGCCGACCGGGTACGCACCGCCTCCCAGAGTTATCCCGCCGCTCTGGACGACGGTCGGCGCTCAGGCCCGGTTGATGGCGGAGCGGGCGGCGGAGGTAGACGCCATGCGCAAACTGCTCGAATCGATCATGGGTTTGCGGCTTACGTCCGAGACGCTGGTGCGCGACTTCGTCACCGAGTCGGACGAAATCCGTACACGAGCGAACGGCATCGTCGTCGGGGCGACCGTGGTCCGTAAGTACCTCCATAGCGATGAGCTAATCGCGGAGGTGACCATGGAGGTGCCGGTCGAGAGGGTCATCACCCGGATCAAAGAGCTCCACAGCCAGCATTATCACGGCAATCAGGTGACAACCACTGACATCACGAACATCAAGAAGTCGATTCAGCGTGACGTCGTTCAAGCGACCGGCTCGGGTGTCCCACCGCCCCGATTCACCAACGTCGTGGCCAGCGCGGGGATCGAGATGCCGACATGGTTTCAGGAGCGCATTAGCGCCACTGGCGAAGGGACCGATCCGGCAATCGATACGGCCCAGGGCAAGCTCAAGGCACGTCGGGCAGCCCGAGTGGACGCCCTGCGCAGGCTCGCAGAGCAGGTTGAAGGTCTTAGGGTCGACGCCGACACGCTCGTGCGCGATTTCGTGACCGAGTATGACGAGATCAGAACAAGCGTAGACGCCGTGATCACCGGTGCCGTCGAGGAGAATGTCGAGTTTACCGGTGACACGTATCGCGTAACGGTGTCGATTCCCGCGGCGGAGATCTGGTCGGTTGTGCACCAGCAGATGCTGATCGTCCAGCGCCGCGGCTAGAGTAGGCGCAGTTCTCATGCGTGGCTCATCCCCATCCTCTCTGCCCTGTTGGCAAGGGGAATGAGAGGGTGGGGTGCTGCTGCCCGTTTTTCGAGAGTGCCAGCAAGCGGATTCTGACCGCTGCATGTTTGAATGGGAGGAAACCGAGGATGCGACGGTCAAACAGATACGGCGTGGCGGTGATCGGGATCGGATGTCTGATCACCTGGTCAGCCGGGTGTCAAACGACGTCACATAAATCCGTGCGAACCTACGAGTACAGCGATGAACCCCAGCCATCGGAAGTGACGCGAGAGCAGGACGAATCAGAATATCAGATGGTCTCACCCGGCGAGATGGTCTCACCGGGAGAGATGGTGCCACTAGGCACCACGGTCACCGAACCGGATTGAGTACCCGGACGGGTCGATGACCCACCCTTCACGTTAGCGACATGACGTTGACCCTCTCTGCCGTCCCCCTTCATAGGGGGGACCGCAGGGAGGTGAGAGCCACGGCGGCGCGTCGCCCGTCACACGAAGAACTTAGCCATGATGATGGTGTCGCCGTAGGCGCCGTCGCCGCGGAGAACGTCGCCTTTGAGGCGGGCTTCCTCGACGAATCCGAGTGAATCATAAAGCTTGATCGCCCGCTCGTTATGGTCGAACACCTTGAGGTAGAGCTTCCTGTGGCCTTTCGCTCGACTCCACTGAATCAGGCATTCCATCATCTTTCGGCCGATGCCTTTACCCCAGAAGTCTTTCAATATGGCAAGGCCGCATTCTGCGTGGTGAGCGAACCGCTTGAACTCGGTTGACGCTCCGCCAGCGACACCAACAACCTGACCTTCGACCTCAGCCACCATCGCTATCGAGCAGGGCTTGGCGTTGTGTGTGCGAACAAAATCCTGCTCCTCCTCGACGGTCTTGTTGAACTCGCCGGGCATGTGGTTGACAAAATCGCTCTCCCCTTGCATGCGAGGCAGAAAAGCACAAAGCGCCTCTGCGTCATCCTCGACCATCGGACGAAACGTGCACGCCCGACCGTCCTTGAGAGCGAACGTTGCCGGGAACGACGAGGAGCCTTGTGAATGCGTTTTGCGCGTCGTGTCTTCCATCAGGAGGGATTTTAACCTCGGATTCGCTCTCAGCAAAAGCAGGACGTCGGGGACACATCCTACGGAGTCTCGGGGGCGTAGGCAGTGTGGACGGCTTCGATCCAATAGTCGGTGCCGAGTTGGGGCAGGAACTCGCTCCAGGACTCCCACTCTTTCAGGATTCGCTCTTGACGCATCTGTGTGATGGTCTTGCCGTCTGCCATGTGCTTCCTAATCAGATCGATCGTGCGCCGCAGTTCTGCGCGATACGCCCGGACGTCGTCCATCGAGCAATCGTGTCCGTGGCCGGGGATGAACTTCGTATCTGGCGGAAAGATGTCAAGGATGGTGTCGAGCGTCTCCAGATATTTTTGAATCCTTGGCCCGCAGGACGGGAAGGAGTCGTTGTTCAACATGTCACTCATGAAGGCCACACCCGATCCCGTGAAGTGGATAATCAGATCGGTATCGGTATGAACGCCGGGCGTGTGAATCAGCCGCACCTCCTCTCCATTGAAATGCATGGAGCGGTATGTCTCGAACGCCCGACCTGACCTGCCCGTCAACGGACTTTTGGGCGGCGAGATGATTCCCTCGGCAGCCATCTGCTCGAAGTTGTCGTAATAGATGATGGTGGCTCCCTCGCCCATTACGGCGTTACCGCCTGAGTGCGGAGGATGCAGGTGGGAGTTGATGATGTACTTGGGACCGCCGTAGCCAAGTGCGTGCACGACTGACTTGAGCCTGTCAGCGACCTCAGCCTCACCGGTGTCGACAAGGAGCACGCCATCGGGACCCGTGGAGATACCGAGGTTGGGGCATCCACGCCATCGCAGGGTAATACGATGGATGTGGAGGGCAACTTGGACCACTTCCTCTTCGACGAGCAGACTTAAAAGGTCGGTGTGGCCTCGGCCAACAGCACCATCAATCGGCCGGCGGCCGTTCTCGTCTTTCGCACTTCGATCCGCCCCGCCAGCAATCAGTAGCTCGGCCACGTCTTTGCGTCCGTAATAGGCTGCCATGTGGAGCGGCGTCCGGCCCTTGTCATCTCGAGCGTCGACGAGCTTGGGGTCTTTGGCGATCGCAGCCTTGACCCGCCCAGCATCCCCCGCCCGGACAGCGTCATGGATCTCGCTGGCCGAAAGGGACCGCACGCACGAGACGAAGACAAAGGACACCACGAAGGTAGCCATGCGGCTCATTACCAGTTTACTCCTTTCTCACAGCGTCGCACTACCAGTTCAGAACCGGCCCGCACACCGACGGATTTCCGTCATTATACAGACTTGCAAAGCGGTGCCATTCCGTTCGCTTCACCCGGACACGCCACACGACCGTGACCCGGTACCCGAACATGCGGCCCGATGCTCGACGGGTGGCCCGGATGCCGGTATGTTCTTGGCATGAGCCGATCCTGCCTGTGCATCTGCGGGTCCGTTGTGGCGGCGCTCGCACTGTGCTCACTCGTGACCGCGGCTGAGCCACCACCTTCGGAGGCAGACAAGCCCGTTGTTACAGAGCCGGTCGGAGTTGAGAAGCTCAAGGTACAAGCTGATTTGCTCAAGCCGCTGGTCCAGACCTCGCTTGGACGGGAGTTCCTTGACGCAGTTAAGTCGCTACCCCGAGTCGATGCACGGACTCTCTATCGAAACCGCGAGAAGCGACAGTGCTTCAGCGCCGCGGCTGCAGCCAAACTCACCCAGGCTGAGCGCGGTGCCCTCACCGAGATCTCCGCTGACGAAGGGTTCTACTACTTTACCGCGTATGGATCGCCGCTGGTCTACGTCCGCGTCCTCGAGCTCGCAGCGAAATCCGGCATGCAGGACTTGGCAGGCAAGCGGGTGATGGACTTCGGGTACGGCAGCATCGGGCAGCTTCGGCTGATGGCTTCGCTCGGGGCCCAAGCGGTCGGATTGGATCCTTCTGAAGTGCTCAGGGAACTTTATAGTCAGCCTTCGGATCAGGGTGCGGTGCCACTCGCGGCGAGCGCCACGGCGACAGCCACGGCAGGACGAAGGCCCGGCCGTGTCACCCTCGTGCATCAGCACTGGCCTGCTGAAAAGGAAGCTGTCGAGGCCGTCGCCGGCGGGTACGATCTGATCACGTCGAAGAACACACTGAAGAACGGCTACCTGCATCCGGCCAGGCCAGTCGATAAGCAGATGCTCCTCCATCTGGGCGTTTCGGACGCCGAGTTCGTCAGCGCGTTGTTTGAGGCCTTGAAGCCAGGCGGGCTGGTCGTGATCTACAACTTGTCCCCGGCACCCGCCCGCGAAAACGAGCCTTATATACCTTGGGCCGATGGGCGCTGCCCGTTTCCACGTGAAATGTGGGAGCGGACCGGCTTCGAGCTGATCGCCTTTGACGTGACGGATGATACCACCGCCCATGCGATCTTCGCAGCTCTCGGCTATCCGACCAAAACCGACGACGGGCGACAGGACCTGTTCTCTCACTACACGATCGCCCGCAGGCCACAGTAACCAATCCTGTTCGCCACAGTCCTGGCAGCACTCCCGGCCACACCGGGAAAGGATCACGTGGTATACTGTGGGCGCTCGACAGTGCGTGAGCGTTGGTCCCATACCGCGTGCTCGGCCGCGTGACGCTTGTGCCTATCCTGCCAGGACCTTGGCTCTTACCAGTGTAAACGCGCCGTCCATGCCGCGTGTCCGGTGGTTTGCCGTGGGCGACTGACCTGGGAGTTTGTTTTGTCGCCGGCGTCCCCACAGCCGTCCCCCGCCCCAGGGGACGGGGCATCCGCAAAGCAACGATCCCGAAGCGCCGACCCACGTCGAACCAACGCAACCGACTCGCCCACCTAGCGGGGTCCGCGAAGGATCAGCTTGCGGTTCAAAAAGCACCTCTCGAGCGTCTTGACTCTCTTAATGAACGTCGTGTCACGCCTGTGCGCCTCAAGGAACCAACGCGCCTGCGTAGAACCACATCCGTGCTGCCTCAATACGTGAAGATAGCCAATGATCCGGGCCATTTCTGTACACACTGAACCCGACAATACTTTTCGAAGGCCCGCCAGAGCCTCCGTCCACTCATATAAGGGAGCAGCAGACGCCCTCTGCGCACGAGGATTCGGTGAGAACTCGTCCGTATGCACTCCAAAAGCCAGAAAAGAGGCACTTTATGTTCTTCTTGCATCATTCACCCCTGTTTGTAAAATTACAGCCCGGGGTGGAACGAGCACGGACACAATGGAAAGCTGGTTCGTTATAACTGGGTACGGCTTCGGAGGTATCTTCTGCGGAGCAATCATTGCGTGGCTAATGTTTCCGGTCCTCTGGCAACGTGAGAATCTTGCGGCCCGCTCTCAGGCCATCCGAGAGATCATCAGCTTTGTCGTGTTCGGGAGCGGGATTGGTGGCGGGTTCGCGTTCAAGTGGGTCTACGGACCCAACGCCCAGACGCTTTGGGCGAGTCATCTTATAGGACTCGCGGTTGCTTTTCTTGGAGTAATCATCTTCTTGATTCGCCACAATCGCATGTTTGCGTCAAGAGTCCGCCGCCTGCCGCCGAATCAGCTCAGACCGCTTCAAATCCTCCTCTTCAATGGGCCGAATCAAGATAATGGGCAGTCAATCCGACGAATAGAGGCAGCGTTGGACGCCTTGGCAGACGAAACCTCTACCGCACTTGACGATGTGGAAGGATTGAACGAAAAGAAAGAGGATGATTCTGCCTCACCCGCCTCTGATTAGGTCTCTGACCTTCGATGAATCAGGGAACACAGCGAGATAGCTGGCCACCTCAAGAACCTGACCGTTTTCTTCGCTCCGAGTGGTTCCTGAATCTCCTGACAGGCCTCGCCGAAGGGTTGAGCGAGGACTACGGAGCGCCAGGGGCGGTGGCAACCGTGCTTGATTGGCTCGACCGAAAGGCGGACGGGCGGTTCTTCCAGCGATTCGAAACCCCGGCGCAGTTCGTAAGCTACCTCCACGTGGCCCTGAAGCGTGAGGCTCGGCGCGCAGAAGCCCGATGGCGCAGGGAACAAAGGTTAACACGCGCGCATATCGAACCCGACACGTTCCCCGTCGACGCGCCGACCGCAGCGGAAGAGCTAGAGCAGCGAGAGTTCGAGGAAGCACTCGCAAGGACACTCTCAGGACTATCTGAGGAGGAACTGGTGCTAATTCATTCAATGCTCACATCCGCGTCGAATCGGGACGGCGCGAGAAAGATGAGATTACCCGAGAGTACGTATCGGAAGCGCCTCAACAAGCTGTTGGAGCGTCTGCTCGATAAGCTGAGTGGATTCGGCGACTAGTTGCTATAGAGGTTCAGTTGGTGCCTTCGGCGCCGGCTCGCGTACCGCCGGAGCACCTGTTCCCTTCTCACCAACGATCAAATCGCGGTTCAAGAAACACCTGTTGAGGACTCCCGCTCTCCTGAGGAACGTCGTGTCGTCCTTGTGTGCTTCAAGGAATCCGCGGGCCTGCTTGGACCCGACACCGTGCAGCTGCAAAACATCCGCATACTCAACAATAAGAGCCATGCTCATGCCTCTCCTGTCTTGTCGCGCGCCCACGCCTCCCCGCCTAACAGGACTCCCTGCCGTACATCTTCAGAAGGGCGCTCATACAGCAGTTGCGCACCAAATGTGCGGATTTTTCTCAAAAATGAGATTTAATCGGACGTACTGCAGCGATACTAAGCGCATCCCGGATTATTCAAAGTCTCTCCACCCATCCGGACCCCATTTGCCCACGGTGTACACCGCTCCCACGTGTCAGCGTGATCGTGGTGCACGCCCCGCGTTGCCCCTGGGTGGCGTCCCGTCGACACCCTCGGTATCCACATGCACCCAACCTAACGCGCGGGAAAGGCCCTGCAGAGTTCCTTGGAGCGCCCCGGGTAGCATGACTTGGATCGCACCGGGTGCGGCTTCGATCGTCGCTGGGGTGTGGGCGATGAGTTCGCCGTCAGCCCATAGCTCGACGGGCCTGTCTGCGTCGATTTGCAGGTGCCGCGTTCGGATGAACCGCGTCTCGGGCAGTGACTCGTGCCGGCCAGCCAAGACCGTCGGAACGAGGGTGAACGCACGCAACCGGGAAACGTGCCTGATCACACACAGGTCGAGCTGACCATCCGTTGGCACGGCATCGGGTGCTATAGGAATGGCACCGCCGTATGAAGATGTATTCGCACTTGACGCAATGAACACGGGGTGTTCGATGGTTCCGAAATCCCCCGCGATCCGCAGTGTCCGTGGCTGATAGCGGGCGAGGACCCGGAGAGCACCATAAAGATAGGCTAGCGTGCCAGTCAATGGCATCCGCATCGAGTCCACAAAACTGGTGACTTCCGCGTCGATGCCGACGGTAGCCACGGTGCAGAAGTACCGGTCGTTGACCTTGCCCAGATCGACCGGACCGGGCTTGCCGTTCACGAGCGTGTCCACGACGGCCTCGGGTTTCGCAGAGATGCCCAGCGCTCGAGCAAAATCGTTGCAGCGACCAGCCGGTGCGAGACCCATCACGGGCCCCGCATCGTCGCCACAACACTCTTCGGAATCTGGAAGCGACACGACCTTGTCATCCCCCCTTGCCAAGGGGGGAAGGAGAGAGGTCGAGCAACGCATGGGACCCGAACGTGCTCGAGCCGAATTAGGTATGGAGGCCACAGCATTGGCAACTTCTTGAATGGTCCCGTCGCCCCCACAGGCCACGATGCAATGATCCAACTGCGAGCGATCGGCGATCGCTTCTCTCGTGATCCGTTCCGCATCGCCTTGTCGTGACGTTTGCCGGACGGTAACGTCGACGCCGCATGCCCGGAGACGCTCAGCGACAGCCGTCGCGGTTCGATGACCGCGGCCTCGACCGGAGACCGGATTAACGATGATCAAGATGGATCGCTTATCCAACATCTCATCCCGGATTGACCGCAAAGACCGTCTTTGTGGTTTTACTCTTGCCGGTGTTTAGGGCAGCCGAAAAGGCTGCACGGTAGTCGGTAAGTTCATACGGTGCACCCACGACCGCTGCAAGCTCGGGACCCCACGTTCGCATCAGGTCGAGCGCGATGTCGAAGGTTTCGCGCGACCCACCCGCCCATCGTTCCGGCCCGTAGGCGTACGCAGCGTGGATCGTGAGCTCCTTGTACCAAAGTGGTGTCCAATCCACACCCCTTGGGATGCCGGGCATGCCGACCAGCACGACCGTCCCCGCACTCCTGGTAAAACGGAGCGTATCGTCAATCGTCTGCGACGATGCCACGCAGTCGAAGGTCACATCCGCACCGCCGATCACGGCGGGCTTGCCGAGCTCCGGGTCGAACGCCTCCGCATCCAGGACCTTGACCCAGGCGGCGTACCGGCTCCTGGTCGAGCCATGCAGTGTCAGGATATCGTCAGCGCCAAGACGGACGGCGTGTTCGCGCTGGTGATCGTGCTTGGCCACGGCCACGATCCGGGCCCGGCAACCGGTGGCCCGAAGGGCTGCAATGGTCAGCAACCCTATGGCTCCACATCCGATGACCAGGGCTGTCTGCCGATGGGCAAGCGACGTTCGAAGCACGCCATGCAGTGCACAGGCAAACGGTTCCACCAAGACAGCCGCAGTGTCATCCACATCCTCGGGAACTACATACACTTGAGAGCGATGTGCGACCAGGTTCTCGCCAAACCCACCCCCCGTATCACGACAGTACCCGGTCTGGATCCCCGCGGAAATATCACCACGTGTCACGTTGCAGCATAACGCATCACGACCACTCCGGCAAGCATCACACAATGGATCAATGCCGCGCACACGGCACCCCAACGCCGGATGCAACACCACTCGGTCGCCCTCTCTAAGCCCGCCAGCTCCGTTGCCCACTTCGACGATCGTGCCCACCAGCTCGTGGCCCAAAACGAAAGGCATAGAGGTAATTGGCGCGAAGTATGGGCTTCCCGACCCCCGCAGGGTAGCCAGGTCCGATCCGCAAACCCCGGTCAGTCGAGGGGCAATGCGAACCCATTGCTCAGTGGGCAGCATCGGATCTGGCACGTCCCGCAGAGACACAGGTGAGACACTGCTCGTATATAGCCACCGGGCACGGGGACCAATCCACCGCAAGAGCGCGTAACGGGGGATACTCTGTCGGTATAGGAGGGCCTTCATCGGGCATCGCCCTCGCGTAACGCGGGAAGTGTCCAATGGTGCACAGGCCAACCCCGCGTCTTCGCCACATCACCGAGTGCTTTGTCAGGGTTGACCACATGCGGAGACCCCACAGCCTCCAGCATGGGCAGATCGGCGATGGCGTCGCCATACGCATGCGATTGGGAAAGATCGATGCCGTGGGCGCGGGCGAATTCGAGGACCCGCCTGGCTTTTTCCTGCTGGCCGATCGGCAGACCGTCCAGTTCGCCGGTGAAACGGCCGTCCACTTCCACCAATGATGACGCGATCACCGCATCTGCCCCAAGATCCCTCGCCAACGGGGTCATGATAAAGTCCACCGAGCCCGTCACCAGGACGACCTGTCGGCCTGCACGGCGATGCTCCTCCACACAGGCTTTTACTTGTTCATATTGGCGAGGCTTGATGACAGAGCCATGACAGTCTTCTGCCCACGCTTCGATCGCAGTTGCTGGCAACCCCCGGTAACTTCGATAGAAGGCAACGTTGAATCGGCTGCGGTCGATCTTGTCGAGGACCAGAAAATAGACGCATTTCAGCAGGAACGCCCCATACCATAACTCTCGCCGAAGACCCGAAAGCTGCCGGCGACGAAAATAGACGTAGTAGTGAACGATGGTCGACCGGATCAGCGTCCCGTCCACGTCGAAAAAAAACGACCCTGCATATTCCACTCTGGGCGCGTCAGACGTCACTCCGGTGCCCCATGTGTCATCTGTTCCACCGCCGCCTCGACTTGCTGAGTGAGCTGTTGGAACACCGCATAGCGATCGCCAATGTCGTCCGGGATTGCTGGAGAGATCGGCTGGCTAAACGACACGGTGATCGAACCCGGCCTGGCAAACCGCTGCCCCTTGCGCAGTAGATCAAAGGCACGGTCAATGTACACCGGAACGATAGGGACCTGTCGCTCCACAGCGAGGACAGCCACGCCGATCTTGAAGGGCTGCAACCTGCCTGTCGTGGATCGCGTCCCCTCCGGGAACATCAACAGACCATCGCCGCGACTAAGGGCCTGGCTGCACCGCCGCAATCCGAGAACCCCATCAGCTCCCCTGTCGAAGGGGATCGTATCCAAAAACTGCCCGAAGAGGAGGCGTCTCAGCGACGTGTTGAAGAAGTAATCCTCCGCACCTGCCACCCACACACGCCGCCTGCCTCCGACGGCGACCAGGACCGACGGTGAGTCCAGATGCGAAGCGTGATTGGGAGCCAGAATGAAGGCCCCGGTCGCTGGAATGTTCTCCCGTCCAACGGCGCGGATCCGAATGTAGGAATTCATGAATGCACCGAGGCCGCCACGAACAAGCCATCGAAGCGGGACCAGCACCGCTGGTGGCGAACCATTAAGTGACAAGTCCATGCAAGGCTCAGTCACCCGCGGGTGTCGCGCAGGAGTCACCCGTATAGCGTGGTCCCTAGGGCGTCGCTCGCCGACCACCTTCAGCAGATCACCGACTCGCGTGATCCGAGCCCCGGTCTCCCCGTCGATCTGCATGTTGAACTGGGCTTCGACAGCTCCAAGCAGATCCATCTTGCCGATACTGTCGATTCCGAGGTCGAGCAGCAAGTGCGCATCTCGTCGAATCGTCTGCTCAGGGCATTTTGTCTGGTTCGTTAGGATAAGGCGGATCGCAGCAAACTTGGCTGCCTCGCTCGGGTCACTGTCTGCGGCATGAGGGCGATCTTGATCCGGGTGCTCTCCGCCTCCGGACGACATGCTGAGCGTTGCAGCGGCTCGTTCGGCAAGCACGATCTCGCGGATTACACCCCGCTTCGCCTTGAGCGTAGATGTCCGGGGTAGTTCGCGATCCCAAAAATGCAATGTGGCAATCCGTTCATGCGGTGGCACTTGCTCACCGATCGCAGCGACCGCCAGACGGATCTCACGTTCGATGGACGAACGGTCGAGCTCCGGTGCCGCCGCCTCGTCGACAACCACGACGGCGTGCACCGTGTCACCCAACCCTTCCTCAGCGGGCATGCCGAAGACACACACCTCCTGCGTGTAGGGCAGCTCCCGATATCTGGCCTCGACTTCGTCAGGGTATACGTTCTTCCCGGCGTCGGTGACGATCAGATCCTTCGATCGACCGGTCAAGTACAGGTACCCGTCAGAACGCCGCCCCAGATCACCCGTGCGGAACCACCCATCGACAAGCACCTCATCTGTGGCATCCTCGTTGTTGAGGTACCCCGGCATCACACTGGCCCCCCGGGCCCAGACCTCTCCCACGCCTTCGAGATTCTGGTTCCTGATCTCGATCTCGATACCCGGCAGAACTGGTCCGACTGAACCCGCTCGCGCACGACCGGGCGGATTGACCGTCAGCACCGGTGCAGTCTCGGTCAAGCCGTAACCTTCAAAGACCTCGAATCCCATTCGCCGAAACGATTTGAAAAGGTCGGGGTCAAGCCGGGACCCGCCGGAGACGAACATCCTCAGACAACCACCAAACCGCTTGTGCACGCGGCCAAACAACCGCCTCCCCAGCCGATGCCCTGTGGCGTCGGAACAAACACCGAGGATGCGAAAGGCCGCCCGCTGCAGCCAACTCGAATCGGCGACCGCTGTCTGGATCGAATCGTGGAACATCCGTAACAGGCGCGGAACGACGAGCATCACCGTGGTGCCCGTAGCTTGCGTCGCCTGTACAATCTTGGGGCCCTTGAGCTCGTCAACATAGGTGATCGTCGCACCGCAGACCAACGGTGCCAAAAAACCGCCCGTAAACTCGAAGGCATGGTACATCGGAAGCACCGAAAGCAACTGATCGCTCGGAGTCACCGTGTGCACCTTGAGCAGCGCACTCGCATTCGCGATGAAGTTGCGGTGTGTCAGTTGCACAGCCTTCGGCGAGACTGTCGTTCCGGACGTGAACAAAATCGAGGCCACGTCGGTACTGCGAACCGATACCGGTTCTGGCGCCGGGTCACGTGATGCACCAGGACGCGGAATGAACGGCTCGCGCATCTCGACAAGCTCTGGATCGCTATCGGATCGACGCTCCTCAAGACCTGTCAACGTCCGTGGCGTTGCGCACATCAACTTCGCACCGGCGAAGCGTGCCTCGGACCAGGCATCAGCCGGCGATAGCTGAGGGTCCAGCGGGACCGCGGTCAGTCCGGCGCGCATAGCAGCCAAATACACAAGTCCCCACTCCGGGCTGCTCTCGCCACAGATGGCAACGCGGTCACCAGGTGCCAGCCCGCGCTCAACGAAACGCTGCATGATCGCACCGGTCGCACGCAAGGCCTCGCCGTAAGTGTAACGAACCCATCGGTTGCCGCGAAAGACTTGCAGGGCCGGCCTGTCGCCGTAGCGCTGAACCGCTCCTGCGAACACCTCAAAGAGACTGTCACCGCGGAGCAGCTCTTCGGGAGACCGCAGGACGTCGCGATCCCACTCCTGCCCAGCGAGGATGCGTGGTGTGGGTTCCGATCCTGGTCCCAGCACGAACGCGCAAAGACCGGGCACGTGCCGCTCGATCAGGTAGTCTTCCCAGTCAATCCGCTCAACGTCGAAGGGGAAAGCCTCTCGATCTTCGGCGTGCAACCGTTCGGCAGCCGCCCGAAGATTATCATCGCTGAACGTGCACGTGAGGTGTGTATACGGAGCGTAGATCTTCGCGAAGTAGATGACCTGCTCGATCTGCCGGGCCAGGGCGGAGAAAAAGCGGTATCGACGCCCGCGGATTCCGATCGCCTTGCACACCCACTGTAACCGTAGGATGCTTCTGTACTTCGCCTCCCAACGACGCAAAAAAGCAGATTGCTCCACATAACGGAGCTCCCCCGGGTGCACCGCCCGACCCGCATCGTCACTCAGCGGCAGCTTTTGGAACGCCCGTTGGAGTGCCGTACGCATGACGTCCAAGATAAGCGGATTGCGCTCGCTGGACGCGCAATGGTAGACAGCCAACTCCTCCGACCAGCCCTCTCCAACCGGAAGTGTCGCAATCATGGCGTTAGCGACGAAGTCAACGGGAATCAGGTCGATGGGAAGCTCGCCCACTGCCGGGAACTCCGCGAGCTTGCCTCGCCCGTACGCCACGATCACCGGATCGGCCATCCGAAGCCCGTCGATCCACCCCGGGATCGGTTCGTCGAAGCTCCCCTCGATGATTGCGGGGCGAAAGACCACCAGCGGCGCCTGCCCGCGATCGCGAATCAGAAACTGCTCACCCAACCACTTGGTGAACGTGTAGGTGTCATGCCAACCATAGGATCGCGCACGCCGCATCCCGGCTTCAATCAGCTCACGGCGACAAGCCTCCGTGTCCGCCCCAAACCGATGCCGGAGCTGAGCGGCCTCCGCCTGCATAGACTCGACGATCCCATCCAGGTCGAACTCTTCGCTTCCCTCGAGGCGCGGCAACGTCCCCTGGGCTGGCTGGGGGGCGCTGAAATCCTCCGCGACGGCCCCTCGGCGCGTTCCGCAGACGTAGCACGTGGACACTTGCATGAATGGTATATTCCCGCAGTCGCGGGCAAACTTCAGCAGACGCCGTGGCCCGAGCGTGTTGAGATCCAAAGCCAGGTCGATCCGCTCGTCGAATGTCACCGTCGCGGCACTGTTGATGACAACGGTGATCTTCCTCGTCAGGGCATCATACGCTTCGCGGGCAATCCCCATCCGCTCCTTCGTGAGATCCCCGCCAATGACATGGATCTTCTCTTCGCAAAGTCGGGCGAACTTTTCCCCAAGCGAAGCCCGAAGTCGATCGTACGCCCGCGAACCGAATACCTCCCGCGTCACTCGCTGTTGCGGCGTCGTCCCGTCCGATCGGACGCGGACCAGCAGATGAATTCCACCGATCGTATCCACAGCCCGCAGCAGCTTCTCCACCACCGCCTTGGCCAGGAACCCCGTCGACCCGGTCACGAGGATATGCTGCCCTTCCAGACGCTCACTGATGCCCTGAGGCTTGGACCAATGTTGACCGTTCACGCTACGCTCCCTCCGCGGCAGTCACAGAGACCATCTCGGGTACTACCACATCGTCTGGCTGACCTAACATGTCGGCAATCGCTTGGCGGACCCGGTCGTGGAGCTCCGCGTTCGACATCCTTGCCGCGTCCACCGCCGGAATCGGTTTGCCAAACGTCAGCCGCACCGGACCCGGATAGGCCCGAATCCGGTCGCGAGGCGTCACCCTATGGGAACCGTCAATGGTAAACGGCACGACGGGTAGGCCCACTCGGCGGCATATCTTCATCGTACCTCTTCGAAATGGCAACAACCGACCATCCTCGCTGCGCGTACCCTCCGGAAACACCACGAGCGAGATCGGGTCGCGTCGGACCCGCTCGTACATGCGGGTCAGGCTGTCAAGCGTGATACGCGCCCGCGCCCGGTGGATGGGTACAAACCCGTACATCCACAGTACCCACCCGAAGACGGGAAACCGAAAAAGCGTGTTCTTGGCCATGAACCGCACATCACCGTTCAAAGCCGAAATCACAATGGGGATGTCCAAGGCACTTTGATGATTGCCCACGTAGAATCCCGCTTGGCCCGCAGGAACGCGATCCGCACCCTCGATGGTGAGCCGGACACCGCAAATCGCCAGCGTCCCCCGAGCCCAGAGCGCCGCCACCGAAGCCATGGCCGCCCGCGAGCGATGGATCAAGCCAAATGCAAAAAGCGGGACCCCCCCCAAACCTACCATCAAACACGTAAAGGCAATGGCTAAGTAGCCTCGAATCATCGTCAGGAATCCGTGCCCGCGCTGCCTTGAGGCTCACGCAACCGGCAGCAGAAGCGCGATACCGACATACGTTCCACACGAAGCCCCCACCGCCCCTTACTGCAAGCGGAATGATCCTGCCCCGCCGCTGCCACCCTGTCAAGCCGACGGGTCATCAGCGCCCGCGAGCGAGAGCTTCCGCGCCGCGGCTATGCGCCTTCGCACGCATCGCCGGGCAGACTTAGCCAGGTTCCGCAGTCATTGTGCCATACTTGAGGAAGAATCTGATGCCACGTTTGAACTGCCGAGCAGCCAAGGCATACGATTACTTGTCCGATCAGCCTCCGTAGGGAGTCTGCAAACCTCTGTGTCCAGGCAAGCGCGCCACCGGAGTTCCAAGTGGGATGCGGGAGCGGTTCGGGAGAAAGCACGGGAGCATGCAGGCATCCGCCAATCAACCCTCCCTGCCTCGTGTGAAGGATTCTTTCTCAAACCCTATCATACAAAGCCGAGAGGCCCTATGTATGCGCGACTAGAGCAGAACAGATGCAATATCCGGGCTAACCCACAAGGTGTACGCTGTCTCTCGAAATGGCTCACTGTGCGATCCTATATTTGGACACTACGAGCACAGCAACATCGATCAAGGGCACCTTGTCGTACGACTGCGCCTTGCTCTATGGACTGGAGGGCCCCATGAAGACGCTGGCGAAGAAGGAGTAATCGTACAGGTCCACATCGCCATCGTGATCCACATCGAAAATGTCCAACAAGTCGCCGACGTTGATGGAAACGAGGAATTCCGTCCAGTGTGCGTCATTCGTGCAGTTGATCCGCGCCGCGTCGCGGGCGACCAGCCGAATCGTGTACGCGCAGTGTGGCAGGTTGCTCACGTCCCATGTCGCGAGCAGACCACTGGCCGATGCCGTTCCCCAGTCGATCGTGTTCCAGGTGTTCGACGGCCCACCGGTCCATTGGATGTCCCAGCGCTCCATGTTGTCGTCGGCCACCAGACCGTGAATCTCAACCTCGCCGTTGACCCAGGCGCAATTGATAGGCGCATCAAGCACGGCAGTCGGGGCGGTGTTATCGACGGTCACGCCGACGGTGTGCGAATCGACGCCACCGATCGAGGATGCGGATACGCGGATTTCGTACAGACCGTCGGGCACCAAGGTCGTGTCCCAATGTGTCAACGGCAGGTTATACACAGCGCTGTGTCCATCCGCGAGGTACGTCCAACTGCCGCCCGCGGGTCGGTATTCCAGCAGCCATTGAATGGAGCACACGCCGTGGCTCACCAGACCGTCGATGCAGACCGCCGAACCACCGATGACAGTGCCGTCGGTCGGGTAGTTGATCGTCGCTTGCGGACCCTGGTCCGCGTACATGAGGCGCACATCGCCCGAAGCGTGCCCGCACGCGTCGGCGACGATCAGTCGCAGCATGCGATAACCGGGCGCGGCCGGGCTCCAGTTGGTCAAAACGCCACCGACAATCGGCGTGGAACCCGAGGCCACGACGACCCACGGGTCGACGCCCATGCCGCGTTCCTGGAGCACCCAACTCTGCAGGTTGCCCTCGGGATCGGTCGCGGTTCCGACGATCGGCGTCGACCCGGCAAACGGGACGCACTGGAAATCGCCCAGATCTAGCGTCGCGGTCGGCGCCAGTACGTCCTCATCGCACGGATCGATGAGGCAGAGATTCGGATCACACTCGATGCCCGATCCCTGCCAGCTTCCACCGGCCTCGATGCACCCGGTCTCATTCGTAACCATGCAGGACTCATCCGGTAGGCAGCACGCGCCATCGAGGAATCCGGCGTCGAAATACACGTCGTAGAACGCTCCGCGGTAGTCGGTCCACGCGACGCAGGCTTCCTGGCCCAGCGGCTTGGTCGGATTGACGCAGATCGCAGGCCGGCTGTAGACCGAACTCGCCCAATTGGCCTCGTTGACCAGGGTCGTCGGCGCCCAGGGCAGCGGGGATGTAGCATCAGTGTAGGTGTACTCGATGTCATAGGCTCGCCAGAAAGCAGCGTGATAGCGACCGCCGCTGTCGCTGACCGACAGCGCCACGGATTTCTCGTTGTCGAAGGTTCGCGGCAGCGGGGAGTCCGCGCTGTAAGAGTCCCCGCCGTTCGTCGAATAAACGCAGAAAATGTCGGTCTGGGATGCGAAGGATTGTGTAAAGGCGACCATCACCGTCGAGACATCGACGGCGGTCGCAACGGACGGATGCCAAGCACCATCATCTGATGTGGTCAACTGCACGGGGGTAGTCCACGAACTACCGAAATTGGTGCTGCGCGTCACCCACACCTGCGTTTTCCAGGCGGTGCCCGACCAGCCCGGCTTTTCGAATGCGACGAACAGACCGGCGGTCCCGTAGGCGATGTCGGGACGGGTCTCGAACGAAGAGCTCTCTGCGCCGCCGGTGATGTCCTGCGGCGCGGTATAGGTCAGGCCGTAGTCCAGGCTGCGCGTGAACATCACGGCGTAGTAGTCGATGGCATACACGGCATAGGTCACATAGACGTAATACACCTCGTAGATCAGATTGTCTGTGCAAACGCGCGGGTGGATATCGGGCGTCCCGGTGATTCCGCTTGCCGCGATCGCCCAGTCCCACGTGGCGACGTCGTCGGGATCGAATCGAATCACCACGATGCTTTTGGTCGAATCGCCCATGGTCGCTTCGTACGCCAGGTAGACCCAATGCTCTCCGGACCCACGCTCGGCATAGGCGATGGACGGATTCCGGGATTCCGTGCCGGTTTTGTAGCTGACCAACGACTCCCAGGTCCTGCCCCCGTCGGTGGAACGGTAGACCTGCACCCAGCCGTCATAGTCTGGGCCATACTGCTCAACGGCGATGAAGAGCGTTCCGTCGGGCGCCTTGTACATCGCCGGCTCGGCTTGGTCGAACGTGGGATCGGTCACGAGGATGTCGCCGAGCCAACGCGAAGCAGACCCCGTGCTGAGATCTCCCTTGAGCATCCGTGTCTCGTCAGTCGAATCCAGCCGCGGACCGGGCCGGCCTCCCGGTTCCGGTCGCTCCGGCGTCGTTTTCCAAGCGGCAAGTGCCGGATCCACTTTCGGCCCCTGACGTTCGCCCGCCAGGTCGTGCGTTATGAGAGTCTGTGCTGCGACCGCACTGGCCCACGCCGGCCCCATAATCAGCGCGAGGCGCAGTCTCCATGAGTTTTGCATGACATCCCTCCTTCACCGACATTTCCCAGATGGCCCCTGGTTACGCGGCCCTCGCAAAGCTAACCAGACATCTTACCCGGGATTTCCCATTTATCAGACCTCAAGCCGTTATCGTACCTAGGCGAGCCACCCGGCCGACATTTCCCATTCAGCTCGTCCTGGTACGTGACGCGCGAGCCCAACTGCAATTGTACATGCACGAAGCACGGTTCCAAAGACATTTTTCCGGCCCGCACACCCATTTTTCGCGGGCACTGGGTTCCTTTTCGGGTAGCACGCTCAGGCGGCGTTTTATCAGGAGCCCGCCTTTGCAGTCTCGGAACGCACCGTCGCCGCTCTTCCTTCCTGCAGCCAAGCATCGTCGGCTCGGCGCGCTACAAAGCGTCGTTCAATATGAGCGGAAGATGTCTCCGCAGTCGTTGAATTTGTTTGAGGGGTATTCGTCGTTTACGCCACCGCCTGCTTGCTGTCAACAGCATTGTTCTCCAGCGCCGACACCAGCATGTGCATCTGATTTGTAGCCTCTGATTCGTCGGAACTTCTTCTCGTGCAGTAGCAGACTCGACGCCACCCACTGCACCTTGCTGCAAGCGGTATGATCCTGCCCCGCCGCTGCCACCCTATCAAGCCGTGGGGGCGCCCTCCCGATGGCCTTCGGGATACATTGGGCCCGCACGCAAGAACTTCTCTCCCGACGCACGTCAGGATGGCTGCATGCCTTCACCTGCGTCCAGGATCAGCCTCAATCAGGTTGAACTGTCCTTGAGCGAATCTGGACGAAGAAAGAATCTGACACCTCGTTTGAACTCGGGCGAGTGCAGGGCGTATGATTAGCTGTCTGATCAGTCTCCGTAGGGAGTCTGCGAGCCTGTGCGTCCAGGCAGTCGCGCCACCCGAGATTCAGGCGGTATTCGTGCGCCGCTCGGATGACAGCATATGAGCAGCCCAGGCAGACAGCGGTCGACTTCCCCACGTCGCACCTCGATGGCTGATCCGAACAGAATCCTGCGTCATCGACCGGGCTGTGGCGCGGGTGGCCACCCCACCAACCTAGGCTTGCTCAACGAATCTAAGATGCAAAGGCATCATCGAGTTCATACTTGTCTTGCCCGTTGAGAGGAGCACGCCCATATAGCTACGGATTCCGTACTTGTGTTGTGGCAAGATAGGTGTCAGAGCGTCCACTTTCACCGGGTGTGGCAACGGCATCTTGCCACCGTTCGCACGGACGTCAAGCCTGTGCCATACGTTACTCAACGGCATCCTCGATCGATGCCAATAACCGTTCGTGTGTATGAGGAGCAGCTGCGAGGAGTGGCAGGTCCCCGTCCGGATCAGCGCTCAGATCGAAAGGAAGGCGGTCGGACCCATCGACATTGGTGCACCGCCCCCCGGCCTCGTTGACGATCAACGCCCCGGCGGCGATGTCCCAAATCTTGCACTGCTTGCAGAATGCCGCGCCCAAGGCACCCGAAGCGACCATAGCGAGGTGCAACGCGGTTGAGCCGACATTGCGCGAGATCATGTCCCGTTGCCCGATCCAATGACACAGGACTTGCACCGTCAGACGATCCTTGCTGGAAGGAATACCGATCAACAGGTCCGAGCCGACCGGAACCTCCTTCGCGGTGATCGGCTCGCCGTTGAGCGTCGCTCCGCCACCTCGAGTGGCTGTGTACACGTGATGCAGATTGTGCTCCATGACGACGCCCACCACAGGCCGACCTCCATCGAGCACCGCTACGGACGTGGCGAAGCAGGGGAATCCGGAGACGTAATTCCGCGTCCCGTCCAGCGGGTCGATCACCCAGCAGTACCGGGCGTCGACCCGATCAGCGTGGGCAGAGGGCACACGCACTGTCTCCTCAGCGCAAACAGCATGCTGTGGATACGTCCAGCCCAACACACCGAGCATATGGGCCTGCATCTCATGGTCCGCCTCTGTCACCACGCTGTTGTCGGCCTTTCGCTTGACCGCGGCTGAGCCGAATCGCGACAGGGCAATCTCTCCCGCTTCGGTGGCGAGTCGGATGGCAAGCTCCAGCATCTCGGGCGACGATGGTTCAGACATAACCGCGATCATAGCCCCAACAGCTTAATACGCCACCAGGGCGGATTGCCCAAGGTCACCGACAATTGGCTGGCCCCAAGCGCTTTCTTGTTGTATGCTTAGGAAGAGGACGGTGCTTATTGTGTTTCCAGTCTGACTGACGCGCATCCAATACATGGTGATGCGCGTGCGAGCATGGAGGTGGTCGGATGGCCACCGTATTCTATCACAAGCATTTTCACGCGGGGGCCCACCACCGGTTCTGGCTCATTCTCGGTGCGATCATCGCCTTTCTGCTTGCTGCCCTCTGGTGCTAGACCGGTCGATTCACGGTTCGGCGAACGGCGGTTGACTACTCGGATTGTGTGGCGACCAGCCACCCCCAAAGCTGACCCGCGCCTGTGACCAACCACCTTCTCTTCGGCCGATAACGACGTCCTACCTGTCGACGGACTCAGTTGACGCGCTTGCGCAGCACCGCGAAGATCAGCACATGCCAGCCACACGTGCCAATATTGTACTTGCAGAACCCTTCAACCCGCAGGCCGTCGACCGCTTGCGTACCACAGGTGACGTCATCCAGCTCGACGCATGTGACGAACAAACGCTGATCGACGCGGTGGGCGATTGCGACGCTCTGCTAATACGAAGCCGGGCCCATGTCACCCAATCAGTCATTGACAGCGCTGTTCGCTTGAAGGTCATTGGCCGAGGGGGCGTCGGCCTCGAGAACATCGACCTCGAGACAGCTCGGGCGCGGGGGATCACCGTCGTCTACACGCCCGCCGCCGCGACCGATGCCGTCGCGGATCTGACGGTCGGTTTGATGATCTCTCTGGTCAGGAAGATCGGACGAGCCAATCACATGGTCAGGACCGGTTTGTTCAACGACGCCCGCGAAGGCTGCGTCGGTTCGGAACTCAGCGAGCTTACTCTGGGGATCGTCGGTCTCGGCCGGATCGGACGGGCTGTAGCACGACGGTGCCGCCACGGATTCGGGATGACGATCTTGTACAACGACATCGTCGAGCCCGGCTTGCTCGACTTCGTCGCCACCTTTGTCGAAAAGGACGAGCTGTACCGGTCAGCCGACATCGTGAGCCTGCACGTGCCGCTGACCGAAAAGACGCGACACCTGATCAACGTGTCATCTTTGGCCAAGTGCAAACCGGGATCCTTGTTGATTAACACGGCCCGTGGTGCCGTGGTGGACGAGGCCGCTTTGGCCCGGGCCCTCGAGGACGGAGTCCTCGCCGGGGCTGCACTCGATCTGTTCGATCCCGAACCACCGGAGCCCGAAAGCCCCCTCATGAGGGCACCCAACACCCTGTTTACCGCACACATCGGGGCTCGAACCCATGGGGGGCTCATTCGTATGAACGACGTTGTCGACGATGTAATCGCCGTGCTCGAAGGGCGCTCCCCGCGCTTCCCGGCCTGGACGTGACGGGGACCGCGGTTTTCAATCGTCTCATCCCAACGAGGACCGGATCCGTCTGTCGGCTAGCTCTGAGTCACCCAGCCATGATTCTACGTAGTATGGTGCGGTTATCTGCGGCCCTTAGCGTACTCACAGCCTCTGCGCTTGCCGGCGACACGCAGGACCAACGAACCAGTCGCGACCTACGCCGGACTCCGATCGTCGACGCCTACGAGCGGGCCCGTGACTCCGTCGTCAACATCTCCGCGACCGAGAAAGTCATCGTACAACGAATGGGAATGAACCTCTTCGGCGACCTATTTGCCGTTCCGACCGAGCAAAATGCCCAAAGCGTCGGCAGCGGTGTCATCATCCACGAGGATGGATACATCGCCACGAACGCCCACGTCGTGTCCGCGGCAGCCGAACTGGCGGTGACCCTCGCAGACGGCAGCGCCCATGAGGCCCACGTCGTGGGACGCGACACCCCGCACGACCTGGCTGTCATCAAGATCGACGCCCCTAAACCCCTAACGCCGATCACCTTCGGACGCAGCGACGATCTGATGATCGGTGAGCAGACGATCGCCATCGGCAACCCCGTCGGACTCCATAACACGGTGACAACCGGCGTCATCAGCGCCCTGCATCGTGATCTGCAGGTGGGCGGGCGAGTCGCGTTCCCCGCCCTGATCCCGACCGACGCCCGCATCAACCCCCGCAACACGGGCGGGGCGCGTGTGAACGTCCGCGGAGAGG
>CAYOQG010000016.1:0-34359 GCA_964405925.1 uncultured Phycisphaeraceae bacterium
GACCGCGTCAGCGTGGCTGTGGTCGACGAAACGGTAAGGCAAAAACGCATGAAACAGCGTTTCGATCGACGGCGTCAATGCAGAAGGCTCGATCAGATGAGTCCGAAACTCCGTCACCATCTCCTCGTCGGGAAGATGTTCAAGCGACCGAAGCCGGCGAAGGTATGAAAGATCAAGACCCACCAGATCGGCGGGCTCGAGGTCCACGAGGTCACGTCCCGACCCTTTCACCCAAATCGTCGGCACTTCATCACCAAGGCGCGTTCGGTGTGAACCTTTGACGGAGACGTTCCCACCCCCGTGCAGCACGAGCGTCGGATCTGCACCGAGTAGCCGCGCAGTGTAGACGCGCAGCGCGAACGCTTCGCCGTGTTGAGCACCCCATCGCTCAACCGCCTCCTGTGTACCCTGCTGGGTCCATTTGCTTTTCATCTACGGCTCGGGGATGACCTGTTTGAACGGATGCACCGTCAGCGTCTCGAACACACCGCCAGCCACGTATGGATCGGCATTGGCCATATTCCGGGCGTCGTGCAAGTTAGACGCTTCGTATACGATCACCACACCGATCGATCGATCGTCGCCGTTGTCTCGAATCGGCCCGGCGAATCGAATACGCCCGTTGCGCTCGAGCTTGTGGATATAATCCACATGCTGCCGGCGCCACTGATCCCGCCGCTGAGCTCCATCCGCCGTGTCCCAACCTATCATCACATAAAGTGCCATCGTCTATTTCGATTTGCCAAACGCGCCCTCGTTCGCGAAGACCTTGCTGTCCACTTCCTCGAGCCGCGCGCAGAATCAGTCCCAACATTGTCGGCAGCCCGTGCGGCTGTGTCTAGCCAACCGCCCGCTGGAAATCCTCCCACGCTTCAGTGTCGGTTTTGCCATCGTGGACAATAGTGCGAACAGCCTGGATCATCTGGACCGGCCACTTGGACTGGAAGATGTTACGGCCCATGTCCACGCCGACGGCACCCGTCGAGACCGCGTCGTAAGCGAGCTTCAACGCGTCGCGCTCCTCGATCTTCTTTCCGCCCGCGATCACGATCGGCACCGGGCAACCAGCGACGACCGTGTCAAACCCTTCGCAGTAATAGGTCTTGACGATCTGTGCACCGAGCTCGGCTGCAATCCGCGAGGCGAGACCCAGGTAGCGGGCGTCGCGGACCATCTCCTTACCCACGGCTGTCACCGCCAGCACCGGGATGCCATACTTATGACCCTCATCGCAGAGCTTGGAAAGATTCGTCAACGTCTCTTTTTCGTGCGTCGCCCCGACGAAGATTGACAGAGCCATTGCTGAGGCGTTGAGGCGAATCGCGTCCTCGATCGACACCGTGATGTCCTCGGCGGACAGGTCGTCTTGCAGGATACTCGTACCGCCTGAGACCCGAAGCACGATCGGTATTCGCCGATTCGGATCGATCAGGGTCCGAAGCACGCCCCGTGTCAGCATCAGGGCATCGGCGTGGTCGATCAACGGTGCCACTGTCTCACCCGGTCTCTCCAGACCGCTGGTCGGACCCTGGAAGTAACCGTGGTCGATCGCCAGCATGACGCACCGGTTGGTCTTTGGCTTGATGATCCCAGCCAATCGATTCTGCATCCCGAAGTCCATGCCGTGTTACACCTCCAACAGGTCTCAAGGATCCACCGACATGCCGCGTCGGCGAGCGTCCCACAACACTTCTGTAAACCGCGATCGGATGCGGTCGAACGCGAAACGGGAAGTGTAGCCGCGAGCGAAACGCAACGCAATATGATCCGACGGTTGCGCACGCCGCGGAGAATAGACGATCCTTTCAGGGTTGGTTGGTTCAGCGGCGCCGCTGTCCGGGGGCGGCGCTACGCTTGCCCCCGGCTATTACAGGACAGGCCTTCTGCCTGAGACTCCACCCGGCGATCTTGTCGCGGACGCACAGGCTGGCGAGCCCCGCCTGCTCACAGCAGGGTGACCAGTCGTCCCAGGCGAAAGCCGGTAAGCTGCTTACCCACCCTGGCGACTGGCTTCCGCCCTCCCTGCTCGTATCCGCGCTCGATCGCACCGATGAGGCGAGGACGTGGTCCCTGGATATCGCCGAGTCGACCAGCAAACGCTCGCCAAGGCGAAAGGAAGCGAACGGGAGACTTACTTGTGTGATGGAGGACGGGACGACGTTTGTTGGCCGTTTTACATTGGCTGGCGGCAGGGTGCGGAGCGGCACCGTCGAGACCCGATAAGGTATCCGGTGCTTACGCGCTTGCCCGCTTACCCGGGCTAAGAGCAGCCCCAGAGACCCAGAATCCGCCTTCGCCGGCCCTTCTGGCTGAGTCCGACCCCTTTGTGGTAGACTAACTCACCGGCCCACGAACACGTCGGAAGCCCCCGTCCGGCGAGGTTTCCGGAGCTTGGCGGTAGACCGGTAGGACGTCAGTCTTAGTCGGCACGGCAGAGTCGCGGGTCAGCCCCGTGGAAGCCTTGGTTTGGGTCCGGGAGGTCGATTTGGCGTTCGTCTTACCATTCGAAGAGGAAATCGTTGCCCTCGACGAGAAGCTCGCGACGATGTCGGAGCACGACCCCGATTATGCGATGACCGTCACCCGCCTCGAAGCCCTCGAACGCGAGGTCTACCCCAATCTCGGTCCCTACGACCTGTTCCTGCTATCCGGAAGCCCGCTGAGACCCAAGACACTCGACTATGTTGGCCACATCTTCCACGACGTCACCCTGTTCTATAACCCGGAGATCCGCGGCGACCATCTCGTCATCAGCGGTGAGGGAAAGATCGAGATCGAAGGTGACGAGGTCGACGTCGTCATCGTGGGCCAGCAAACCGGCCCATCCTCACAGAAAGAGGTACTTCGGACCCTGCCCGTCTCCGAGTACCAACGCTGGAACCAGGGCATGGGGTATCCCGACGGCTACCGCAAAGCCATCTACTGTATGGACCTGGCTGAGCAGCGCGGCTGGCCCGTCGTCGTCTTCGTGGATACCCCGGGCGCCGACCCCTCCGAGTATGGTGAAGAGGAAGGGCAGGCCTTTGCCATCAACGACGTCATCCACAAGACAACCTCGCTGCGGGTCCCCAACCTCTCCTACATTATAAGCCAAGGTGCCAGCGGCGGTGCCATCGCTATTACACCGACAAACCGGACGATCATGAACCAGTACGCCACCCACATGGTGATCAGCCCGGGCGGGTGTGCGTCGATCCTTTTCCGTAATCGAAGCCCGGAGTCCATTCGCAAGGCCGCTGAGGGATTGTGCCTGACGTCAGCCGACGCGATCCGCCAGGGAACCTGTGACGAGATCGTCGAGGAAGGCGTCCATCCCGGCCACCGCTATCCGCATGAGCTTTTGGACAAGGCCAACGAGGCGGTCAAGCGGAACCTGGCCATGATCCTGAACCTGCGTGGTGAGCAAGCCGAGCGCGTCCGCCGCGAGAAGTTCTTTGCGATGGGCGCCTGGGGCACGTCAGGAGCGACCCGAAGCATCGATGCGCTTGCCAAAATGGCGGTCGACCAGGACCGGGCCTTTGACAAGATTCAAAAGACGCTGGGCGATTTCATCGCCCAGGCCAATCGTAAGAGTGCGGCGAACAATGGCAGACTGAGCGGCGAAGCCGCATTGGCCACTGACAGAGAGGCCCGCCGCGACGTCGCCCGCACCATCTACGCGATCGAGCGAATGGACGACGAGTATCTCAGCAAGATATTCGGCCACGACGCTCGCGCATTAAGCCAGGCTCAATGGGCCCAGATCCACGAGTACGCCCTCCAGCGACGCTATGACCATCTTGAAGGCGATGCCTCGCTCCATCCCAACGGTGGTGAGACCCCATACCGACGATTGCACCCCGTCGACTGGATCCGCTTGCTCACCGACGAGGGTACTTTCTACGAATTCGAGGAGACGATCCACTATTGCTCGATCGACCAGCTTCACTTCCCCGAGTATGAGGAAGCGCTCGCCCGCGGGATCGAAGCCACCGGACTCGAATCGGGGCTGATCACGGGGACCGCAAAGATTGGTGAATATGACGCCGTCGTGGCAATCAATAATTTCGGTCTTGTCGGCAGCAGCCTTTGCGATGAGATCGGCGAGAAGTTCCGCTACGCAGCCCATCGGGCGCTCGAAGCCAAGACGCCTCTGATCTCGGTGTCGAAGGGCGGCGGTGCACGAATGCAGGAGGGCACACCCTCGATGCACCGCAACATCCCCAAAGTCCAGCACGCATTGAATCTGCTCGACGAGGCCGGCGTACCCCACATTTCCGTGATCTGCGACCCAACACTGGGTGGAACCGCAATAAGCTATGGTTTGCGCGGCGATCTTATGATCGTCGTAAAGGGCTCAGCCAACATCGGCTTTTCCGGCAAGCGGGTCGTAGAGCAATTCCAAGGCCGTAAGGTAGCTGCCGACTTCCAAAGCGGCGCCTGGCTGCTTCACTACGGATTTGTCGACGAGTGCGTGGATACGTACGCAATGCGCGAGCACCTGCTTGAGCTACTCGAGCGCATCGCCCACGGCAAAAACCTCCGCGACCGCCAAACCCGCCGCCCCCGCGATTGGAAGCCAACCAAGGAAGTCAAACTCAAACCTGCCCTCGCTGACCCCGCCACCCCCAAACGCTCATCCCGAAAAAAACGCGAAGAGGTCCTCAGCGCCTAAGCTTTCCACGACTATCCTGCCGCGCACACGCAAGCCGCGGGCAGAAGTAGAACCCGACATTGTCGGGAGCCCGCGCGGACTCAACGCATACACTGGGGCCCTACTCTTGACGCCAGAACTGGAAGAGCGCAGGCTGCATGTACTAAGGGATACAACGTTCCGATTGGCGGTTACCTCATGTACGCTTCTAATATGGATGCCCCGCTGCCCAGAGAGTCTTGAATCAGCAAGGTAGCGTCGATGCACCGCAGGTGCGGAGCCCTACCGCGGGTCGTCTGCCTGTTTGTTGCGTCTGTTGACTCGACCTGCAAGCTCGCGGTTAACGGGTAGAAACCATGCTCGAAATTCGACCGTATATAGAGACCGATGAAGCCAACGTCGCTGCGTTGTGGCGGGAGGTGTTTCCGAGCGCCCCGGCCTGGAATCATCCGGAGACGGATATTCGGCGCAAGCTGACTGTCCAGCGGGAGTTGTTCCTTATAGCTACGATCGACTCACAGGTTGTCGGTACAGCCATGGGTGGTTATGATGGCCACCGCGGTTGGGTCTACTACGTGGCCGTAAGCCCCAGGCATCGCAGACAGGGTATTGGCACCGCTTTGATGAAAGCCATCGAGGAGAAGCTCACCAAGATGGGATCCCCGAAGCTGAACCTCCAGGTGCGCGCTGAAGACCGCGAAGTTGTAGCCTTCTACGAATCGCTCGGCTATCGTATCGAGCAGCGGGTCAGTATGGGCAAACTCCTCGCTATACCCAGGTCGTAGGGCCCGCCGTGCGGACCAAGCTCGGCCAACTGACGCGCACGGCGTGCCCTGTGGTGGAGACTCTTTTGATGAATGCCAAAGTAATCGCACCAGGACCTCTCTACACCTTCTTATCGTATTGCAACGAAAGCCCGTTAGAGAAGGAGGTCCTCGATTGCGGGGCGGGTGGCGAATGCCCGCCGCTGGCATTGTTTGCGGAGCATGGATACCGAACGCACGGTGTCGACATCTCGGACAAGCAGTTGGCACTCGCCCGGCGATTCTGCAAGGAGCACGCAATCGATCTGGACCTGATCCTGGCTGACATGCGCGACCTTCCGTTCAACGACGGATCGATGAGCTTCGTTTACTCACACAACTCCATCTGTCACATGACGAAGCAGGAGGTGTCTGTCGCCATGCAGCAGATCACCCGTGTGCTCAAAAAGGGCGGCCTGTGCTTTGTGAACTTCCTGTCCGTCGAGGACGGGCGCTTCGGCGAGGGGCAGCAACTAGGCCCAGGGGAGTTCACGTGCGAGGAAGATGGCGAAACATACCTTCACTGTTTCTTCGAGGACAACGAACCGGACCAGTACTTCCGCTGCTTCGAGCTTTTGAGAAGGGAAAATCGCCGTGCGGAGTGTTTCACAGGCAAGGGAGCACACGTTTGCGGGGATATCGGATACATCGCCCGGAAGCTGTGAATACGTTAGAATGGATGATGTGTGGGGGGCAAGCGGCGATGACGGCTGGTCCGCTAGCGCTGAGTGCATAAGGTAGATTCCACTCTCCATCCCTCGGACAGAAAGAACAGGCTTTGGCGGTTAACGCCCGCCCGAACTGATTGATGGAGGATCTTATGATGAATCGCACACCAAGGTTCCTGTTGATGACGTCTGTGATTGTGCTCATTGGTGTCATGGCTGGCGCACTGAGATCCGCCGAGGGCGAAAAACGGAATGACAAACCGACCATCGTCCTCAATGTGACGAGTGGCCGGGAGGATCTCCACGCCGTGACGATGGCGTTTCAACTTGCGGGCCACGCCCTCGACGATGGGCGGGTTGCCGTGCTTTTTTTGAACGTACGTGCCCCGGACCTGGCTCGCCGCGATCTCCCCGAATCGCTGGTTTTCCACGGGAATCCGCCCGTCCGGCGGATGCTCGAAGAGCTGATCAAGCAAGGGGCCATCGTTCTCGTCTGCCCCAGTTGCGCGAAGGTGATGGGAGTAACGAAAGACGATTTGATCGAGGGAGCCCAGTTTGCGACGAAGGAATCGCTTTTTGGCACCCTGGGCCTGAACACAGCCGTGTTCACCTATTGAACGGCCAAAGTGTGGCACCGGGCGACCCGTGAAGGTTGCCATCCCGATGGACATCGGGACGCCAAGCGTAGGCATGCTTGACGTCGTGTTGCCTATCCGATGGTTGCCGGAAGATCAGCGCCCTACGCCGCGGGTAAGCAACCACGGGGCCGGCTTCGCCGAACCCGTGCCACCCGACGCCAGCAGGTTTCGTCCCGGCACATCGGGACTCCACCATGCCTACTTCGCCCCGCGGAGGCGGTCCTCGAGGCGCTTGGCGACGTCGAGGGGGACGAGCCGTGACAGATGGTCGGCATCGTATTGGCCGATCTCGACGACTTGCTTGATCAAGGTGCTCGAGGTCAGCATGTGCTGGTCGCTGGTGACCAGGAACACGGTCTCGATGTCACCGATGATGCGGTTGGTCGTCGCGATCTCCAGTTCCGCGTGAAGGTCGACGGTGTCGCGAATGCCGCGGAGGATCACACCGGCTCCGATGCTCCGGGCGAACTCGACCGTCAACCCGTCGTAGACACACACCTCGACGTTGCGAAGATCGCTGGTGTGCTTCACGAGCATCTCTCTGCGCTCGTCCAGCGTAAAGACCTGAGTCTTGAGGGGGTTTTCACCAACAGCCACGATCAATCTCTCATAGAGCCTCGACGCACGGCGGATGATGTCGAGATGCCCGTGGGTCACCGGATCAAACATCCCGGGGAAGATCGCCAGGTTCGGGTTCGGCTTCGCCATTGGTCGACTCCCATCAAAGAGTCGGCCATTGTACGACCGCGCCGCCGGCCGTCCATCCCGTTTACCCCCGACAATTCCTATATGAGGAGCGAAAAAGGGACCATCCTGGGGTGGGTCGGCCAAGCTTGCCGAGCCTGCGCAATCCGAGCGACGTGAAGGTTGACACATTCAGGTTCCGCCTCCATCCTGAGTCTGATGAGCTCGCTGCCTGAGAAGGACCAAAACGTCGATCTCTCGATCGATTTGGCGGGTATCCACATGGCCAACCCGGTGATGACCGCATCGGGTACCAGTGGCTACGGACCCGAGTATGGCGAGCTAATCGACTTGAGGCAGCTCGGTGCCTTCGTCACCAAGGCTATCTCCGTCGAGGTGCGCAAGGGCAACCCCCCACCGCGCACGGTGGAGACGACCGGCGGCATGCTCAACGCAATCGGCTTAGCCAACGTCGGTCTCGATCGCTTCGTCGACGAGAAGATCCCCTATCTGCGAGCGCTGGGCATTCCGGTCATCGTCAACGTGGTGGGCCATAGCGTGGAGGACTACCAGACCGTTTGCCGCACGCTCGATGGAATCGATTGCGTCAGCGGGCTGGAGCTGAACGTATCGTGTCCCAACGTGGTTGACGGTCTCGAGTTCGGCACCAATCCGGATCGACTTCACCTGCTGGTCTCGTCGGTTCGAGGTGTCGTTGATCGAGCGAAGCTGATCGTCAAGCTTTCCCCGAACGTGACCGACATCACGGTGACAGCGCAAGCAGCCGTTGACGCCGGTGCGGATGCCTTGTCGGTGATCAACACGATTCGCGGTATGGCGATCAACGTGGATACGCTAAAGCCCATGCTCGCCAACCGCACCGGCGGACTGTCGGGACCCGCGATCAAACCGGTGGCCTTGCAGATGGTGCACCAGGTCTACACTCACGTGGCCCGTAACGCCAACGTCCCGATCATCGGAATGGGAGGGATATCGAACTGGCGGGACGCCGTCGAGTTCATGTTAGCCGGTGCCACTGCTGTGGCTGTGGGAACCGCGCTATTCGTCGATCCGAACACGCCGATTCACGTCTGCGATGGCTTGACCGCATATCTTCACCGTCGCGGTGTCACCTCAGCACGGGACCTGATTGGCGGGCTTCAGTAGGAAACCCATACAACACCGGCGATCCGGGAGTACGAGCCTGAGTCTTTGGGAATGCCGATTGGACTGCACCGGTGACCACAGTCCCCATGTGCGCTTCACGTGTATCAAAACGAATGCCGGAAGATACGTTGGGAGGATCTGACCGCGCATGGTTTAGAGCGATTCTCGCATTCGTATTCCGGCTCCACGGGCAGGGATGCGGCATCGGACTGCGAGAAACCGCGCGGGCTGAAGCCCGCGGCTCGGAACACGATAACGGAAAACGCTCTAGGTCCTACGGCTCGGTTAGCGATTCCGAGAACAGCCCTATCCTTCCGCAGTTGGCGAGGGGAAGTCTCGGTCGGGGTAGTATTTCCGGAGGGCTGCTCGCCGGGCCGCGGCATAATACTGGGCCATGTTGCCCCAACTGAAGTATTCAGCATGACTCTCGACACGGTTCCGTTGGGTGATGCGGTCGCGGAGCGACATGTGTGTTAGTGCGTGAAGCCATCCCGCGACTTGATAGACGATTTTGTCGAAGTTGACGCGCCGTCGCCGGGCAACGTATAACCCGCTCGTGTCGTGGTCTGGGAAATGGCTCATCAAATAGGCCCCAAAACCGCTCAGGTCACTGGTAATAGCCGGTATGCCACGAACGATGCACTCCATCGGCGTATACCCCCACGGTTCATAATAGGAGGGAAACACACCCAGATTGCATCCCCGTACGAACTGATCATACTCGAGACCCAGTACCGGGTTGGTCGGGGTCAAGAACTCGGGGTGGAAAACCACTTTCACCGGATCATCGCCGGCATTGAGCAGGCTGCGCCGTCGCAGGTGACAGAGGATGGGATCACGCACGTCGTCCTGCAGATCGTGCGTGACAATGGTCGGTTGACGGCCCTGTCGCCACGCGTACATCATACGTTGCAGCCGGACCCGCGCGTATTCATCCAGCAAGTCTTCTGCCGTGGGAAGGCGTCCGGCAATCAGCGTGCGGAAGAGCTGACGCCCCATATTCTCTTGAATCGACTGGCAGGTTTCCTGCAGCTCGTTGAACATCGCCTGCCGATTCAGGGCCTCTACGTTCAGAGCGCGAAACGGTGCGGGGGCAATGATGAAAGCTACAACCGTGACACCCCTTCGTTCGGCTTTCAATCGCCTGTTCAACTCGTAGAGGGCCTCGATCAGGACGTCAAACCCCTTGTTTCGATACTCGTAGCGGCCGGCGGTGAACACGTACAGCGTCCGGTCAAGGTCGAACGTGTAGCTGGGGAAGAAGTGCCCCATCACGAACTCGTGGATCTGCTCCTTGCACTGCTGATGAAGGTTTTGAAACTCGTGCGGTGCGGCAAACCGCTCCACGTGCAACCCGTTCGGCAAAAGGGCGTCGGGTCGGCGACCGAGGAACTGCTCGGCCTCCTGGGCGGTGATCTCGGACACGGTGGTGAAGACGTCTGCCGCTTGAGCAGCCGCTCGCTCAACCTGGAAGCGATTTTGAAAACCGTGTTCGGTGGCGACGGCCTCAGCGTTGATGTCCCCCAAGTGGCCATAAAGACCAGCGTTCGCGGCACTGAGGCTCCTGCCGACCAGGGTGGCATGGGTGGTGAAGATCGTCGGGATTGGCACCTCTCGGTGCTTTAAGATAGGAAGCGCGACCGCCCCCTGCCATTCGTGAAATTGGGCAAGCACGGCTCGGTCGCCAATGCGGGCGTGAATGGTCGCCAACAGGTCCGCCACCGCGTATCCGAAGGAGACGATCCCGTTAACCTCAGGGTCATACGGCGGCGAGGGGATCCCGAGATCGCGCCAGAGGAAGTACTTCATGTCATTAAGATGCTGCTGGAGACTTTCCAGGTCTACGAGAATGACGCGAGGACGTCCAGCGATCACCCACCGCCCGCAGTGCAGTCCAACCCCGCGGTTGCGCATTTCTTCGACGGCCTCCGCAAGCGCCCCTCGGTGCGGTTCGTGTTCAAGCTCGATCTTCGCGGTGGCCTCGCGGTACGGGCCGATGAGGCAGTAGTCCTCGCCGCATCGCTCCATCCCGGCAGCACACTTGCTACGTAATACCGTGTAAATTCCGCCCGTTTGAGAGCACGCCTCCCACGAAATCTCGATGATCAGTGGGGTGCTTGTTCGGTTTGTGTCCACGCTGACACGATGTTCATCGGGCTGCCATTCGCTCATCGGGCTCGTCACTGCGAGGTCACGTTTCATGCTATTCGTTCACGTTCGGTGGTTGGGCTCCAAGATAGCACGTCAGCTAGAGATGTACAGTTAACTCGCGAGCGATTTGCGATCATCCCAACGGCAGCGGGACACGACCTCTTTGGTGAATCGGGCCAACACCGGTGTTGGCGGTCGGTTGGTCTTGGGCGGCTGGGGCTTGACCACCCGACGGCTCGGACGCCGCAGGCGTGTGGAATCCGCGAGAGTATGGCCGAGGGGCGTGCCGAAGATGAAGGAACGCCGTGTGTGGCAGTTTGCCAGAGCCCTGCGACGCTCTCATGCGCGTTTCGCCCGTTTTCCCAAGTTTTCCAAATGTGCTTTCCGAGGAATGTCTATAGCGGTACGCTCTTTCAAGGGCGCTAGAGCCCTTGCGCGGTGGTACGCCCCCTTTTCGTTGGCCCGGACGAAAAGAGGTTCTGGTGGAAGGGTAGCGGCAACGGTGCATCCAAGAATCATTCTAGCCCATACTTACTATCCTGAGTTTTTGAAGGACTTCTACGCTACCGAGCCGAGCCTTGAGGACCTGGGATACGACCGGCAACTGCAGCGGTTGCTGCGCGCGAGATTCTCCGTCTCGGACGCTTATTCGGAGGGGTTGCATGCCGCTGGCTGGGAAGCTCATAACCTGGTCATCAACGCCGACGCCATACAACGACGATGGGCTGGCGATCACGATCTGAATCTCTGTGGCAATGTCCACGATCAACGCCGGCAGATACTAGCGGCGCAGGTCGAGGCGATCCAACCGGACGTCTTGTACGTGTTTGAGTGGAGCCCGCTTGGTGATGCTTTTCTCGCAGACATCAAGCGACACGTGCGACTGGTGGTCGGCCAGATCGCGTCGCCCCTGCGTGACGATCGAACGTACCAGGCGTATGACCTGATGATCTCATCGTGGCCACCGATCGTGGAATACTTTCGTGATGAAGGAGGCGACGCCGAGATGCTGAAGCTCGGATTCGACGCCCGCATCCTCGATCACCTCGAGCACACGCAACCGGAATACGATGTAACCTTCGTCGGTGGCTTCGCCCCCTCGCATCCCGATCGTGTCCGGTGGCTGGAGCGTTTGTTGGCAGAGGTGAACGTTCACGTCTTTGGTTATGGTATTGAGAACGCGCCCGAGGGATCTAATGTCCGGGCTCACCATCACGGACCCGCATGGGGGCGGGCGATGTACCAGTTGCTTCAACGCTCCCGCATAACGCTCAACCGGCACGCTCGCATCGATGTCCGCGGGCGAGTGGCGACGAACGTGGCCAACAACATGAGACTTTACGAGGCCACTGGTGTGGGTAGCTGCCTTCTCACTGACGCCAAAGAGAATCTGGCCGAGTTGTTTGAACCGGGGCAAGAGGTCGCCACCTATAGCGATGAACGCGAATGCGTGGATCAGATCTGCCACCTGCTGGGTGACGATAACGAGCGACGGGCAATTGCCAACGCCGGTCAAAACCGAACGCTTCGCGATCACACCTATGCATCCCGCATGTGCGAGCTGTCAGAGATGCTTTTGCGCCGCCTGTAACGGGCACCGATCCAACTTTGCTTCATAAGACCGATGTTCGACTCCGATAATGGGAGCACCGGGAGGTGCCATTGCTCTCAAGCAGTGCTTCTATGCATCGCGTACCGACGCGGATCGGTGATGGGGCCGCTCGTGCGTCTCGAAAGCGACCGAGTCGAGACGCTAACCGTGATCGGATGGGGCATTAAAGTCGGTTAAATCGACGGGGAGAAATCGAGTGTCATCCACAACGCCGGTGCAAGACCCCAGGCAATCCGAGCCGCGCGGTGCACTTCATGCACGCGGAGATCACTACGCGTTTCTAAATGCCTCCCTTGGTCATCTGCAAGGCGGCGCTGGCGATTGGACCGTCGCCTGGCAGGCCTGTCATTCCTATCTCGCGCTTGGTCTGATCGGCCCTGCCCGTGACCTGCTGACCGGATTGCCATCCGAGCACCGCCGTAAACCTGAGGTTCGCCAGCTCTATGAGCGAATCTCGCAGACGCCTTCCGGGCGGGTGGCATTTGGCTCGCTGCAAGCCCGGTTCGATGCGAACGCCACTCGGTTGTACGAGCGATATCCCGACATGCGGCGTCACGACGCCGCGCTTCGCAGTATTCCCCGAAAGTACGAGCTCTATCAGACGTGTGACGGCAACATGCAGGTCGCCCGGCGGGTGACTGACGGCCACCGACGGTGGATACCCGATTTGTGCGATCTTACGCGTATCGTGGTGAATGCGAAGCTACCGCATGACTCGAAGGCCCTTTTCTGTGGTCCATACCTGGTGGCGGGTGACCGCCTGGGGACACTATTTGAGCGAGTCTTCGACGACACGCGGAAGATGTTCCTGACATTCACCCCGCGCATCTATGTTGTCGAGACCGACGTGGACGCGTTGGGAATCACCCTCTTCGTGAGCGAAGCGATCGAAAAGCTCTGTGCCGAGCGGGTGACGCTGTTTGTGGGGCTGGAGTGCGTTGAGCAACTTGCATCTTTTTTTGAGAAGCGTCCCTTGCTAACGGCTCCAGAATACGCCGTGCGACTTACGATCGAAGGCGAAAAGCTCTGCAAGCGGGTCCACGCCGCCCTTTTACCACGGGCAATCGCCCTGGAACAGCAGGCCCGCGGCCTGCAACAAGTGGTACAGCGCCACTACGATTCGCTACCGAGCGGTTATTGGGCGGATCGTTTCCGGCCCGATCGGCGACACCGGCTACGGGTTTTGGGCATCACGAGTCGGTTCACCACTTACCTTCAATACTCGATGCGCGACTGGGCTGCCGCCTTCGAGTCGCGTGGGCATGAATTCCGCATCCTGATCGAGGACAACGATCACGACCTGCTTCCCCGCGCGCGTACCCTGCAAGTAATCGACGAGCTCAAACCGGACCTGATCGTGATCATCGATCATCTGCGCAAAGAGTACGAACCGGTCATTCCGGCAAATGTGCCGTTCGTGTGCTGGATCCAGGACCTGCTACCGAACCTGGCCAACGTCGACGCCGGGCGATCGATTGGCCCGCTCGACTTTTACATTTCAACCGACCTGACCGTCTTCGCGCACGAGTACGGCTATCCACCTGCACAAGGCCTGGGCTGGACGATGGCGACCGACGCTCGAACCTACAGCGATCAACCGATGCCCGACGAAGACCTGGCTCCGTACTCCTGCGACATGTCATACGTCAGTAGCCACTCGACACCGCCCAAATCGTTCCATGACCAGCGGCGGCAATGGTTTTCCAAGGACCCTGCCGGGCTGAGACTCGTAGACCATCTGTTTGAGGCGCTCTCAGCCGAGTTCGCGGACAAACCGAAAACTGCATTTGGCGCGGTCTACCACATCTTCACGAATATGAAGGAGCAAACAGGTCTGGCGCCCGTCTCGACCGAGGTCGACAGTGCTCTGATGAACTCGTACCTCTACCCTATTGCAGAACTCATGTTCCGACAGAGCACGCTGGAATGGGTCGCAGATTATTGCGAACGCACGGGTCGGAGGCTTTGCGTCTATGGCAATGGTTGGGATGCACACCCTCGTTTCCGTCAATATGCTCGCGGTTTTGCCCACAACGGACCTGAGCTTCGGGCCATCTACCAGGCTTCCACGATCAACCTGCAGATCATCGGGACGGGTGCCGTGCACCAGCGAATGCTCGACGGTCTGTCAGCCGGCGGCTTCTTTCTGATCCGATATGCCCCGGCCGACGTCATGCATCAAGCGATCAGGCGATACCTGGCGGCGTACCGCAAGTACGAGCCGGTTGCTGGTGTGGAATACGCACGCGACCAGATCCCCGACCTGATCGAAGCCATGGAGGAGCTCTCGCGACTGCGCGGTCTCAATCAGAGCTTCGATCGGGCCGCGGTCGCCTCCGAGGAGGCTGTCAGGTACGAACAGATGGAGGCGATGGGATTCCGGCGGCTGGCTGGGGCTGTCTTCCCGGAGTACGGCCGAATCTCATTCGCATCGGCCGACGAGTTCGCCGGACTGGCTGACCGATACCTCTCCGATCCCGGCCAGCGCCGACGGATTGCCCAGTCGATGCGGGCCGCCGTGTGCGAGCGATACTCCTACGGTGCCCTCGTCGACGATCTGCTGGATTTTATTCACACCCGTTTGGCAGCTCGATCCTGAAAGCGACGCGCATCCTGAATGCAACTTGCGGATGAGAGGACTCGAACCTCCACGGGGTTGCCCCCACTGGCACCTGAAGCCAGCGCGTCTGCCAATTCCGCCACATCCGCTCCGGGCACGTTAAACGCCCCAGTCGCACACCAGAAGGCCAAACGCCGCTGCCAGCAGGGCCGGAGGCCCCAGTTCGACCAGCCGGATGCCGCAAGACGCGTTAGGCCTGCGATGTTGACGATCGGCATTTTCAACACCGGCATCCACGCCGTCAAGCAAATGGGTCGAGCCGTTCGGATGTCGAGTTCGGTCCTCGCTTAGACGGCGTTATCTCGCGTTTCGATGCTCGATCCCTCTGGCTTTGTCAGGCCACGCCTTGGCCGGCGGTTGGCTTCGCCCGCGAATTGGTCCGCCGTGTAGACTGTTGGTCGGTACCCCGGCGGGCCCGAACCCCGAGCCTCGGGATTGGACGGGAATCCGCGAGTGCTGAGCAACTCGTCGCCCAAGGGCGGTCCGACTGCGTCACCCAAGGACTATCCAACCAGCGGGAAGAGCCATGCAGACTTCCTCGGCCCCAACCGGGTTGCGCAGACAAAAACCGACAGGAATCGGAAGGACGAGCTCAACATCGGATCCCCCGCCTCGAATATGCTGTTCGAGGCGAATCGGCTCAACGCGCCCAGGCTATCTCCGCCGTGTGGTCGACCTGGGTTGAGCCACAGTATGCGAGACAGGCAGACGAGGCGCGCCGGCCGCTTGCTCCACGGCATCTGCCGGCGCGTCGGGTGGGAACCACAATGTCCAGGAAGCACGCTCCAGCCTTTCTGTTCGCAACCTTCGCACTCGCGGCGGTCGCAAATACGGTCTTAGCATCACCCCCGAACTGGCCCCAGTTCCGTGGGCCGGGCGCTCGCGGGGTGATGGATGGCAAGCCGTTACCGACCACTTGGAACGTCGAGACAGGCGAGAACATTGAGTGGAAAACGGCGATCCCTGGGCTGGCCCATTCCTCTCCGATTGTGTGGGGCGATCGAATCTTCGTCTCGACGGCGGTAAGCAGCGATCCCGAGCCATACCTCAGAGTTGGTCTGTACGGCGAGAGCCCGGATCACCCCGAGAACATCGTGCACGACTTCCGCGTTTACTGCCTTGACCGATCAACGGGCAAGATCGTCTGGGAGAAGACCGCCTACAGCGGTGTGCCGAAGGTGAAACGGCACATCAAGTCCACCCACGCCAACCCAACGCCGGCAAGCAACGGGAAACACCTCGTCGCCTTCTTCGGTTCCCAGGGCTTGTCCTGCTTCGACTTCGACGGCAATCTGCTCTGGAAAAAAGACCTGGGCTACCTCGACGCCGGTGCTTTCGACGTGCCCGAGATCCAGTGGGCGTTCGGCAGCTCACCGATCATCCATGAAGACCAAGTCATCGTGCAGTGTGATGTCAATAACCAGTCGTTTATCGCGTCCTTTGATGTTGAGACCGGCAGCGAGAAGTGGCGCACGCTGCGTGATGTGTTCGCCTGCTGGGGAACGCCTACCGTGCATACCGGGGCAGGACGCACCCAGGTCATCGTCAACGGCTATAAGTGGATGGGGGGATACGACGCCAAGACGGGGCAGGAACTCTGGCGATTATCCGGCGGTGGTGACGTGCCGGTCCCAACCCCGTATGTCGCCCACGACCTGATCTTCATCACGAACGCTCACGGTCCGTTGAGACCGATCTATGCCATTCACCTCAACGCCACGGGCGACATTTCCCTCGAAAAAGGACAGAAGTCCAATGAGTACATCGCCTGGTGTCACCCGAAGTTCGGGTCGTACATTCCCACAAGCATCGTGTACGGTGACCATCTCTACGTTGGTGATGACCGCGGGATCTTGACCTGCTACGAGGCAAAAACGGGCGAGAAGGTCTACAAAAAGCGGTTGGGGGGCGAGTTTGGGGCATATTCCGCCTCGCCGGTGGCGGGTGACGGGAAGGTGTACTTCACCGGCGAGGAGGGCGAAATCCATGTCGTTAAAGCGGGACCGCAGTACGAGCTCTTGGCTACGAACTCGATGGGCGAGATTTGCCTGGCGACGCCGGCTATCTATGACGGCACCATTTTTTGGCGTACGCGGCGTCAGCTTATTGCCGTGGCTCAGTGACGTAACCGGCAATCGCGGCCGATAGGCGGACGAAGGCGCAGGCGATGCCGGGCAATACAAATCCTGACAATTCCTGACGGACTATATATGGATCGACCGGACCTCGTCAGGTATGATAGGCCTTTTGACGGAGTCACTTTTCAAACGCTAGCCCGTGAGGAGGCGACGTGATGAAGCGAGTATTCGCGCTGGTATTGGGCATCTCTCTACTTTCCGCCCCGCTTCAAGCCGAGGAGCAGAAGCCCGACGCCAAGAAGCCCGGCGAGCTGACAGATCCTCTTGAGATCGTTAAGAAGGTGGATGAAGCCGCGAAGGCAGTCAACTCCGTGAAGTATGACGTGGTGTGGGAGGGGCTCGAGGCGGCGGCTGCCCGAACGCCAAAAGTCGAGGCAAGCGTCATCGCGTCCGGGTTGATCAACGCGAACCCGGAGAAGTACTTCGTCGATGCGAAGATCTCTTTTCCCGGCGCGACAGAGCCCATACGGGTGACTTGCGGGACCGACAATGACATGTTCTGGGTCATCCACCACCGTACGAAGATAGCTTACGAGGACATCGACCCGGCTGTTATGGGGAATGTGTACCGTCTCCTTCAGCGTGCCCTCATGATCGAGTACATCCATCCCACCCCGTTCACCGACGAGATCAACGGCCGCAGTCGCGAGCTAAAGGGCAGCAAGACGATTGACGGCGAAGACTGCTACGAGGTGGAGGTCGTCTACGCGGTGGAGCGAGCACCGCAAGCGACCTGGTATTTCTCGAAGAAGGATTTCCTGCCGCGCGGCCGCATCGACACCTTTGCCCCGGCTGGTGCTCCGCGACAGGTGTGGCAAAAGATGGTCTCCAACCTCGTGGCTAATCCCAAGCTTGATGACAGTGTGTTTAAGCTGAAGCTTCCCGAAGGCTACACGAAGACGGACGACTTCGCGCCTGATATCACGCCTCCTCAATGACCCATAGCGTTTTCCGCCTTGGTATGGCGTGCCGCGGAGTTCAACCCGCGCGGGGTTTCCTCGCGCTGGCAGCGTGTCCCGGCGCCGATGCGTACCACATGCGAACGCGGTTTGGCTAGCATCCGCTGCCGAACCACGGGTTACATGTGTCTCGCGGACGGGGCGAAGCGACCTGCCGGAGTGTCAAGACCGTGTCGTGCTTGTATCGCACAAGCACGCCAGTTCGCCTGAACAGACTGGGTGACCGCCTGTCGAATCCGAGCCCCAACGCCGCAACGTCTTGCGTGAAGTAGGGGCGCCGAACATAGCTTCGCACCGGAACCGAATTGGGTTCCTCTCTGGTCTATATTGGGTCCGTTTGGGTTGCGTCAAGGAAGCTCGGGAAAGGGGGATATCTTCGGAAAATCCAGAGAGGGTTTGCCCTCTTCAGGCTCATACTTGTCTTCGATGATCGGTTCGTCAATTATTGCCTCAAAGTTACGTCTCAGGTCGGCGACGACATCCCTGGCTTCGACTGCCTTGAATTGATCTGGAATGGCCAACACGGTCTTGCGAAGTTTGGTGAACCCGATGTCGATTTTTTTCGCTTTCAGCAAGCAAAGCGGCATGAGAACTCACATATTCGGATATGGCCTTCAGCTTTCCCTGAGTGGTGCGGTGCTCATGCAGTTGGGACCATACGCAGAAATCGTGATATTTCCGGGCAAGCTCAACGTATTGAGCTTCGAAGCACTTGAGCGCTATCTGCGGGAGCTTCTCAGCTGCTTTGGCGAAACGAGCAGGGCCGTCGTTACCCTTTTCGGGAGTGGGGAGTCTCTTGAAGAACTCGCCGAGGCCCTTGGCCATCTGCTCGTATGACCGGGTGGGTCGCTGGGTCTGCTCTTCGAACTGGGCAACTGGATGCGGAAAGGGCAACGGAACATCTTGCGGACCCTCCCGTTGAGGGTCAGCGACCGCTCGATCTTTGTCAGTCACCCTTGTCGCGCGCTCAGCGATCCGTTTCTTCTCAGCCGGGTCGAGATCAATCTTCTTCCTGAGGTCTTTCGGTAGCACCCGGTCGAGCGCCTCGAAAAAAGCGGTAAAGCAGATGAGTCCGTAAGCCATGCGCATCCGCTTGACGCGGGCGAGGTAACCGCCCTTCTTCTTCGCGGTCACTTTCTCGACGAGACTTTTTCCAAGTTTAGTCAATTCGTTTTTTGCGCGGAGCAGCCCCAGAGCAGGGAGTGCCAGCGCGCCGTCAGTAGAGCGGACTCGGAAATTGTGTAGCGCCGGGGCTTGTCCCCGGCGCAGGTTTCTGCCCGGCATGGGTGCGCCGCCCACGAGGGGCGGCGCGACACGAAGACCGAGAATGCGCGAGTCAGGAAGCCGCCTATCGGTGCAAGATCTGTCAAGGCTGTGTCTCTTCGTAGGAGATCTTGATGGGCGGGAGAGTCAGCGTTTCCCCGACGGCGGGGAGGTTGAAGGGGGCGTAGGCGTCGTGGTTCCAGTGGAGCCATCGGAACAGAGGGTTTTCGAGTTTGGTGAGGAAGTGGAAGGCGGCTTCGGCGGGGCGACCATCGTCGGTGAGGGCGGTGACCTCGACGGTCACACCGATCAGGCTGATTCGCTGACCGATGGTCATCGGGCTGTTGTCGCGATAGAGCTGATCAAGCGTCCAGTATGCGCTGCGCTGGTCGAAGAGGACCTGCGGCAGTTCACCGCCGGGCTGCGAATTACACGGGGTCGCAAGGAACCCTCCCTCCGGGCGGACGAGCAGGGTGCGTTCATCTTGTCGATGAATCCTGATGGGGTGGCTACCTGATGCGAGGACAAGCGTACGGCTGAGATAGGGGTCGCCGTACATCAGGCGCATCAGGGTGCTATACGAGTAGGTCGCAAAAGTCGGTGAATTGACGATGACGACGGTTTGAAATCGGGCCGTCGTGTCAGAAGGAAGGCTGGCGGCCGCTCGGACGAGGAAACGCCCGTTCGTCTTGAAACGCTCCGATGTTCGAGCAAAGGCTATTGGAGCCAGCCCCAAGTGAATAACAATCAGAAACGTGCACAGTGCGCGGGCCGGTAGATACCACAATGCCCCCATCGATGGCCAGTTGACCTTCTGGAAGACCGCCGCCACGAACTGTGCAAGCAGCCCCATGCCGCCGATGCCGACGAAAAAGAGCAGGCGGTCCATGGGGTATACTGCGCAGGCTGGCAACACGGAAAGAATCATCCCCAACGCCCAGAAACGGGCGAGGGCGTCACGCCTGAGGAGAGGGGCTAGCATCACCGCGATCAAAACAAGCCCGCCCATCGCTGCCAGCCGCATGACATGAGCAGTCGTGTCAGAAAGAGTCCACTCGAGATCGGATGGGATCAGCCATTGCCACGAAAGCAGAAGCGGGGCCCGGGCGGTAACCGCCTCGGCGAACTGGACGGGGTCAGCGCTTGGGTCCAGGTACCACCCGGACCCGACCGTGCCATATCCATACTCCTTGTACGCTACCCACCAAAGCAGACCGGTTAACGCACAGGGTATGAGCGAGCAACCACGTGTCATCCATGTGCCTCGATCCAGGAAAAGGGCGTAGGCGAGGAGATAAGCCCCGATCGCTGCGGTGCTCTCTTTGGACAGCAAGCCAAGTAGAAGCGCTAGCGGTGCGAGGACCGCCCCGATCCACCACCCATCCCGGCGCCACCGGTCGTGGGCAATCAGAGCCAGGAGGCCGAAGAACACACCGATTAGGGCATTGCGATTGGCAATCCATGCTGCGGGTAGACCATGGGCATCATCAACTGCAAACAGCAAGGCCGCCAGTCCGGCAACCCAGGTAACCCCAAGCATGCGCCGATAGAAGAACGTGGCAACAATTACGACTCCGCCGAACCAGACAAGGGAGTGTAAGTGCATCAGTGAAGGGAATTGCGGCCAGAGCTTATAGTCGAGCCAGTGTGTGAGACCAGTGAGCGGCCGGAAGAATGCGAGGCGTAACCCCTCATGGGACCACCACGGCAACATGCCCAGCTTCATGGCCCAGCGATTGGCGACCTTATCGCCCTCGATGAAGACGAACAGCTCAGCCGGTGTGCGGGAAATGGAAGTGAGTTCGGGCATCGTCAGGGCGGCGCGATGAAATTCATCATCGAACTGCCAGCCCAGCCAAAGCGATGCGGCAGAGAGCACCATCGCAAGGGCCGCCAAGTACCACGGCAGATACCGAGTCTGCAAGCAGTCACCGACCCTTTTTGCCCAAGACTGGATCATAACCTAGTTTCCTACCGTGGGGACTGGTCCAGATGCTTCACGACGAATCGCCCAATCTCATCGATCGATTGACGGGCCTCCGGAACCCATCTTGCGGCCGCTTGAAACACGTGCCACATACTGGGCCATACCCTGAATTCAACATCGACGTTGGAGGTGCGGGCCTGCTCAGCAAGACGAACGGAGTCGCTCAAGAGCACCTCGTGATCCCCAACATGAACACAGAGTGGCGGCAAGCCTGACAGATCCATCATGGCGGGCGATAACAGCGGTGTTTCCGGATCGTTGCCGCCAACGTAGGGTGACGCGGTAAACCTGCACATCTCCAGAGTGTTCAAAGGATCGACGTTTGCGCGCATTGCGTAAGATTCGCCATCGAAATGCACCCAATCCGTCACGGGTGAGAGGAAGAACGCTGCAGCCGGAAGAGAACTCTCCTCGTCCCGGAGGGCAATCAAAGTCTGAAGCGCCAGACCACCCCCTGCTGAGTCACCACCGATCGCTAGATTCTTATGTGTGTACCCCTTGTTGAGCAACCAACGGTATGCAGACATCGTGTCTTGCATGGCGGAAGGAAAGGGATATTCAGGTGCAAGACGATAGTCCAAGACCAAAACCCTGGCGTTGGCGGAGGCAGACAGTCGAGCCGTAAGCTCTCTATGCGTGGCTGCAGAACACGTTACGAAGGCGCCTCCATGTAGATAGAGAATAGCCCGCTCCGCTTGTGCACCAGGTGCCCGGACCCATTCGGCACCGATGCCGTTGACCAAAACCGGCCAGATTTCCGTGCCGGTCGGTGTCTTCTGGTTCTTGATGATGAACTCATCCAGCTTTCGCAATTCGGAAACCGAGCCACCGGCGCGCTTGAATCTCGGGCTCACAATGTGTTTGATCATAAAGCGTAAGAAGTGACTTCGCAGGCTCGGCATGACTGTTTCCACTGCCGATCGCGTTTAACGATCGACCTCACCCAGTACGATATCAATGCTGCCGACGATTGCCGGAATGTCCGCGATCAGGATGTCCCGGCACACGTGGTTCGTAATCGACAAGTTGCTGAAGCTTGGGCCACGGGCCTTGACCCGATAGGGAATCGCTGATCCATCGCCGCGCACGTAGAATCCGAGGTGACCGCGGGGGTTTTCCGTCTCCACATAGATTTCGTCGGCCGGCAGCTTCAGGTTCTTGACCTTGGGGGCTTCGATCGGACCGTCCGGGAGGTAGTCCAACGCCTGACGGATGATCCGCATCGATTGCACCATTTCAAGCACGCGGACGAAGTACCGGCTCCAACTGTCTCCAACGACGACCCCTCTGGGGATGCCGTTGGTGCCGCCCGGGTGTCCGATCGGAACGTCGAACTCGTACCGCTCGTACCCATCGTAGGGCAGGACCTTGCGAAGGTCCCATCGCAGACCGCTGGCGCGAAGACACGGGCCGGTCAGCCCGTAGGCGATCGCGTCTTCGAGTGGAATCACGCCCACGTTGCTCGTGCGTTTCAGGAATATGTGATTGAAGGTGAGGAGCTTGTTGTAGTCGTCGATCTTGGGTCCGAAGAAGTCCAGAAACTCTCTACATCGCTCGACCCAACCTTCAGGCAGATCGTCACGCACGCCACCGATACTGATATAGCTGTAGGTCAGCCGTGCTCCACAGACCGCTTCCAGTAAATCAAGGATCATCTCTCGCTCGCGGAAGCACCACCAGAACGGCGTCAGTGCCCCCATGTCCAGACCATAGGTACATAGCGACACAAGGTGCGAGGCGATCCGGTTGAGCTCGGCGCAGATCACCCGGATCGTCTGGGCCCGGGGCGGCACCTCAATCCCGCAGAGCTTCTCGACCGCCAGGGCAAAGGCCTGGTTGTTGTTCATGCCCGAAAGGTAGTCCATCCGGTCGGTGTATGGGATGAATTGGAAGGGCTTGACGTTCTCGCCGATCTTCTCGGCGCAGCGGTGCAGGTACCCGATGTGGGGGACGACTTCGAGGACCATCTCACCGTCCGTTCGAAGCGCCAACCGGAGCACGCCATGTGTCGAAGGATGCTGGGGACCCATGTTGACCAGCATCTCTTCCGTGGGGAGGTCCCCTTGCTCACTGCGGTTGTAGTCAATCAGAACGTCGGGGTTGGATTGAATGATGGTTTCACGCATCGTGTTTGCTGCGTTCCGAGCGCCGGGTCTGCCCCGGTGCCCATGGTCGACGTCGAGTGTCATCGGGTTTGCCTGCGTTCGCCCAGTCTTTCGAAGCATCGCTCGGTTTCCAACACGTGACCGCATACGTGCGACGAGCGTTGCCGCTTGACACACCGGTCCGACGCGCGGAAGACTACGGCGGCGCGGTGGGCAAAGCTCTCACCCCGGCCCAGTAGTGTGGCGGTTCCTCTTCCAACTGGATCGTCAGTGCAAGCCAAATGCCAGTGTTCTGGGACATAGCAACAACGATCACTCTGTCCTCACCTTCCATCCTAGCGGAACTCACCTTCAAGGTGCCCATCGGTGCACGGATACTCTGGAACATCGCGACCTTGTTTTCTGTTGGATCTTCCTGTAGTGATGCCGGTGAATAGTTCTCAGTCACGAAACGGTGTAGGGACCCCTCATCGCCGGCGTTCATCGCGTCTATGAACGCTTTTGCCCGATGTGCGGCGATGGTATCCGGCCATTCTACTTGAGGCTCAACGTCTGCCGTCTTTGCCTCAGATGTCGTCGAGCGGACGATGGCTTCCTTCATCTTCTCGAGAAACGGCTCGACGGAGGGGCCGCAGTTTGCGGCGGCCACAATGGCCAAGTCGTCATCCGGGTACAGTGTGATCTCGGCAAAGAACGTTCCTGCCGTTCCCTCGTGTCCGTGCCAACCCTCAGCTTCGCGTATCACCCAACCGCCCATGTAGTGTCCGCCCTCTGGGGGCGTGTGAAGGCGACGAACGGTGCTCGCCTTAAGGACACCGTCGTGCCCGCGAAGTCCTTGCAGGTGAGCGGCCGCGAATCGGGCAAGGTCTTCGATGGAGCAGTAGAGATGACCAGCCGGACCGATCCGGTCGAGGTCGTCCAGCGAGCCGGGGCTGATCTGCTGTACTTCCAGGTTCGGCGGAGTGCCGATATGCCCCTCTGGCTGATCCACGTGATCCGCTACGTCGTGGTGGGCTGGCCAGCCGAAACCTGCCGAGTGCAGTTTAAGTGGTTCAAACACAAGGCCCTGCATGAGGGTTTCCCACGGCTCCTTTGCAGCGCGTTCAGCCATAGACGCAGCGACCACGTAGCCGGCGTTGGAATAGGCGTACTCGCCCGGTTTCGAGGGGCTCTCGGTGAGGATCTGCCGCACCGTTGCAGCTCGCGCTTCAGCCGCAGCCTTTCCCGAAGTGGCAAGTTTGTCGTCGGACGACTGCGCTGCGGATGGCATCGGTGGCACACCTCCGCGATGTTGGAGAAGTTGCTCCAAAGTCACCGCCCGAAACGCCGGGTTCATGGGGATGTCGTGCAAAACCTCACCAACGGAAGAGTCCCAACGTAGTGTGCCCTCCTCCACGAGCTTGCCGATCATGGTGGCGGTGAAGGACTTCGCCACTGAACCAAGATGGAATCGATCACCGATCTGAACGCGGTCCCGTCGGTCGATGCGGCGGACGCCGGCCACGGCCTTGTCGACAACCTGCCCATGACGCACGGTGGCGACCGCTATCCCCGGTGCACCCGAATCACGACGGACCTGCTCGACAAGATCACCCAGGTCCGTCCAGTCGAGGTAGTCATGTGCGGTTCGGTTCTCTGCATCCGGCGGGCGAGTCGGGCCGATCTTCAAACCGATCAGCGTGTGCGGAGCTTCAGGCGATAGCTCGAACCGAAACTCGATCCATCCGTAGGGTTTTGCCGGAGCCACAACGGTGGCGATCAGGTCGCCATCCGTCCGGACTGACTGTACGTCCAGTCTTTCGAGGCCCATGCGTCGCGGTTGAAAGTACTGCGCTACCATTTCCTTGACGGGCGTCTCACCCAACTCAGCCTTGGAAAAACGGTCCGTGATGAATTTGTTCAGTGCTTCTTCACCGGGAATGTTGTAGGCTGTGACATAGGCATGGGCCCAGCGCGCGGCGGGTGTGTCGGGCCAGACGATCTGTTCGACACCAGCGTCGGAATCGTTGTGCGCTGACGCGAGCGGTTCCTGCGCGATCATGGCGAACGCCATCAACAGAACGATCCGGAAACAGCTAGCCCTGTTCATTTCGATCAGCCTTCTCAAGAATCGCGTCCCTGTGCTGCGTGCTGCGGCGCTGGACTCCCACGGCTCCGCTGCCGTTCGTGATCCACACTCAGAGAGCCAACTCATCAGCGCCACGGCGTGACTGACGCAGTTGTGTGCCATTGGCCGGTCACTTAGATCTCGCGAGACGAAACCCGATCATGTTGCACCGGTCGTCCGCGACCCATCCCATACGCGCGGTCGTACGAGCCCAGCTCGCTTCTCCTGCCCAAGGCCCGTCGCGGGCTGCCCGTCGCGGGCCCATCATCCCGTTTTGCTGATAGGGGTTGGTCTGCGGCGTTTTGGCGTAGCGTCCCAGGAAGTCGCTGCACCACTCCCACACGTTGCCACTCATGTCGTACAGCCCGAGGCTGTTCGGCCGGAAGCTGCCAACCGGCATCGTCTTCTTACGAAACTGTCCTTTCTCCGCGAACGCGAACTCGCCCAAAGCGGCGTTGAAATTCATTTCGCTGGGCCTGGCGATGTTCTGTCCGTTGCCGAATCTGATCTTCTTTCCGCGCTCTCTGGCGGCGTACTCCCACTCAGCCTCGGTAGGCAGCCGATACCCTCGGACCTTCGTCACGTCAGCCGTGGGTCGTCCCCGAGCGTCCAGAAGATCACCCGTCCTGAGCTCATACGCGATAGGCAGGCCCTCGTTTGCACTCAGCCAATCACAGTAGCTCACGGCGTCCGTCCAAGACACGCATGCGACCGGATCCTTTAGGTTCTGCTCGTATTGAGGATTCTTCCAGTTGGCCTCGGCCACCCAGGACATTCGGCCCGCCGACGGATCGAATACGTGTGCACCGGGAGAGCCCAGCATCGCCCTGTATTTGTCGTTCGCGCCGGTCGCATCGTTGGATTCCTTCTCGGCGGATGTCACGTACGAGGCATCCCTAACGAAGGCTGCGAATTCCTCGACCGTAACTTCATATACGCTCAAGTAGAAGTCTGATACCGTCACTTCGTGAACCGGCGTAGCAAACTGCACACCTTCGTCGAACACGTCACCCATCTGAAAGGTGCCGCCCTCTACGAACACCATGTTCCCTTTTGGAGCCTCTCCCTCCCCTCCCGCAAGGAACGGGACGGCAGTGCCGGCAAGCGCGATCATCAAGGCAAACAGTTTGATAGCCATGTCGTTTCTCCTGCCTCGCCGGTTCTGCTTTCCGCAGGTTGGTCAGAGCCAACCGGCAAGCGCTCTGTCGATGCTGGGATCGGGGGACCATCCTATCGCGTGGCGACGCATATTTCAATAGCTTTCATCATTCTTGAAAATACTGGCGCGCCAGTATTGGACGCGGGGGCCAGTTGAGTGATCCGCCGTGGGTGCCTTGGATCACGTGCGATGGAGTCGGCATGCTAAGCCCGCTGGAGTTCGGGTTCGGTAGTGTACGGCTCTACGCCCCCCTCTCGCGTGAGACTGTCGTCTCGTTACCGTGGATCGCGCCCAGATCGACTCTGGCCTCAAGGCGGGCGAGCATGGCCCGCAGTCCATAGACACATTTGATCAGCCAGGTATTGGATGGTCGCGAGCGAGTGTATCGCCGTCGAATGAAGTCAGCGTACAACTTGGTGCCGCGGTGGAAGTAGTCGAGGTCAGAGAAGTCGAACGGGCCTTCGCGCACGATGGGTTCCCACGCCCAGTCGGCAAACTGTTCAAACATCTTCATCCGTGTCTCGTCGGTCGCTTGTCTCGGTGTCAGGTCGGCACCGCGGGCGTTGGCTTTGCGCACTGCTTCGAGCGATGATCCAAAATAAGCCCGCTCCTGTTCGGCCAAGCAGTCGATGTCCTCATCGGTCTGGCGGTAGCAACTGCCGAAGTCGATGAAACCGAGCTGACCGTCGGGCATAAACAGGTAGTTTCCCGGCTGGGGATCGGCATAGACCAGTTTCTTCGCATACTGGACACGGAACAGGCTGACGGAAATCTTATGGCCGAACTGGTCGCGCAGCTCCTGTGACGGGCTGGTGGCAAGAAACTTGTCGAGGTGCAATCCGCCGATGTACTCCATCGTGAGCACGCGTCGAGTGCTAAACTCTGGAAAGACTCGAGGAACAACAATGCCGTCGTCCTCGGTGAATCCCGACCGGGCGATCCGCAGGTTCTCGGCTTCGTGCTCGTAGTCCGTTTCGCGATCGAGCATGTGGGCGACATCCTCAAATTGTGCCTTGATGTTGTCCCAATCACCGCTGAGCCGCATGGGCGTGAGCAACGCCATCAGGTTGCGGAAGTCATCGCGGATGGTCCTGCCGATGTTGGGATACTGAACCTTGATCGCCACGAGCTGATCCGTGCCCTTTAGCCGGGCACGGTGCACCTGCCCGAGTGAAGCAGCCGCAAAGGCCCGCGTCTCGAAGTGGTCGAAGAGGTCCTCCGGATCAGCTCCCAGCTCGCTGCGGACGAATTCGCGCAATAGGGAGAAGTGCATCGGTGGGGCCTCGAAGTGCAAGTGCCCCAGGACATCGGCGAACTGCTCCGGGGCCACGTCCGGGTGAGTGGCGATGATCTGTCCGACCTTCATGATCGCCCCGCGCAGATAGGTCATTCCACCGAGCAGCTTCAGGGCAGCCTTGAGGTGCGTTTCATTCAGCGTGCGCTGGCGCTCGTCAGCAGTCGCGTAGCCGCCGCGGAGCCACCAGGCGAGGTAGGCAGCCGCGATTTTCGCCTGAAGGGTCCCCAGCACCCAGAGCCGATTGAACCGCCCGATCGGGACACGCTTGTGCGACAGGTCTTGGAGCAGCTCCTGGAATGCCGCGTTTGGGGCGATAGCCTCGTCAGGTTCGACAGGCAGGGCGTCGATCAATTCAGCGATTCCGGGTGACATTGACGACATCGTTTACCTCCCTTCCGTTCTTACGTTCCGGCAACAGCGACGCGACGAAAAGCCGCATCGACTGGTCGAGAACCACAAGGGTGTCTTCCTGTTTGGTGGACTCGTCGGTCGCCCAGAACGAAAGAACACCCAGATAGAGCGACCAGTACAGATGCATGGTCACGACGCTCGGAGACGGCGTCGTGGGCTGCCCACGCGAACCGATCAGCTCCCGGACCGTCTCGAGGTGGCTGACGCGAAGTTGTTGGGCCTGCTCGCACACGGCATCCTTGGCAAAGGGGCTCAGGGCTGCCTCGAGGACCTCACCGACGTAGTTTCGGTGTGGGGCGAGATGGCGAAGCCCGACCGCCACATGGGCGAAAAGTGCCTCGTCCAAGGATTCGTCGCCCCGCAACCGCCCTTCGAACTCCGACCCGGCTTGATCCAAGGTCTCGCAGACGATGCTCATGGCCAGGGCCTCCTTAGTGGGGAAATAGTTGAACATAGTCCCGGCGGCAATCCCTGCCGCCTCCGCGATATCACGTGTGGTGGCCTGCTCGAAGCCCTTGTCATTAAAGAGGTTACGAGCGGAATCCACAATTCGGCGGCGTGTCTGCTTTTTCTTCTGAGCCGTGACTCTCATAACGATCCGCTCCAGGCATCAAGGCCCTTTTATGAGCACACTCATAATATAAACCGCGTTCGGGCCCCTGTCAAGCCAAAAATGAGCGTGCTCATAAAAAATTACAAAGCCCGTCTAACGGTCCCTGGACAGTCTCGTTCGCTGTCTGGTCGTCACCGGGGGAGAGGGTGTGGTGGATCGCCGGTCACCGGTCTAGCTGGGGCGTGCCTGTCCTGTGCGGAGCCAGGCTGCCCAATCCGGGCGGTGGTTCTGGTGTGCGAGATCGGCGGCGGTGTCCCAGTCGTAGGAAACCGCGATTTGCTCTGCGCGCCAGCCGGTGGCAGTCCATGACACAAGGGCATACCGGGCGTGCGGCGTTCCCGTTTCCATGTGATGGACAAAGGGAAGGTCGTCGGTGTACGCCTGTAGGCCGACACTGCCCGCGTTGATGATGAGTCTGCCGTCAGGAAGACGCGTCGTCCGAGGGACGTGACTGTGGCCACAGAGAATGACGGGTTGCTCGATCGACGTTAGCGCGGTGGCCAGCTCTTCGGGGCCTCGTAAACGGACCCCGGTTTGGGTTACCTCTTCAAACAGGTACTCGTCGTCGCGGTCTGGGGTGCCATGGAATAGGCAGAAGTGTTGATATGGGCTCAAGGTCGGCGGGAGGGTGCGCAGCCACTGGATATGCCGCGGTGTCAGGTTCTGTCTCACGTAGCGGAGTGTGGGAGGGGCAGCCGCGTCGTCGGAGGGCTGCACAATCATACGGTCTTCGTTCCCGCGCACGCCGGGTATGTTGAGAGGGAGAAGTATGTCGGCGGTGCCCGCAGGATCGAGCGGCCCGTAGAGGCTGTCACCGAGATTGACGAGCTTATCAATGCCTCGCAACTCGATGTCCGCTAGGACGGCTTCGAGCGCCCAGCGGTTGCCGTGGATGTCGGATAGAACAGCAAGTCTCATGTCAGCCATCACACGGTCCGTCAGAGCACGAAGGAGGTCGTGTGTCAAGGGTGCGAGCGGGCTGGTTGAGGTAAAGGCGTAAGACGACGGCGGCGTCATTGTCAGCTACGAACTTGCATCGGGACCATCAAAGTCGGCGAACACCGCTGGGGCGGACACGGGAAGCGGTTTCGCGAGCAGCCGGTCCATGAGGTCGTTAAGGAATTGCTTCACCCGCTCCGATTCGATGCCGTGGCGGACCATCAAGCCAAGCAGAGCGATGACACCGGGCTTATCGTGGGAGCACGCAGAGTTGTAATAGTCCTCAGGAACCGGGTCGCCATAGCGCCGGATTGGGGGTGCTCGGCTGGGGATGGTCCGACCGACCAATTGAGGCAAGCCCGTTCCTTCAATCGATTAAGTGTACACGTGAGGATGCGGCGGACTAATGGCCGCGGCATACGCTCGAGGGCATACAGGCCGATCCCGACCAGCCCATCGATCAGATCTCAGGCATCCTGGGCGGCGGCCTGATCGAGGTACTACAGTAGGGCATCATCGACGTCCTCGTTCGAATCTTTGTCCGGCACTTAACTTCACAGCTTGCTCAGGTGCTCAGTGGCCCAATCCAGACCGGTGAATCCACAAAAAAGCCGCGCATTCAGTGTCTTCTCGGTCATCAGTTCAATAGTTTCATTCAGAAAGCGCGCCGCCTGCGGTTGATCCTCCTCCCTCGCCCGCTGCCGTTCATAGTAGGCGTAGAAGACGGCCACGTCCGTCCTTCCGGAAGCTAGGGAAATGGACCGGACCTCCAAGGTCTCATCCGGTTGTGTCAGCGGCCAGTCATCGTATGAGCGCTGAAGCTGCAAGGCGATCGAGTCAGCAGGCTCCAGCGCTTCGGACCGAACAAACCCATCAAGAGACGGTTCCCAAGAGGTCATAGACGTCCGCCCGGACACAATCTGCGGGTCCATGAGTCGTCGCATCACAGCGGGCGTGCTCTTCGGTCGCCCTGGGAAAACTGATATGGGCTTGGCAAAGCTGATTCACTCTTTCTTTGGACATGTCGCCACGAATTTTTGTGCTGAGGGTCAGAGGTTATCGCCCATTCGTTTCGGGCGCGCTCACTCCTCTTTGTTGAAGCTTTTGAAGCACACCCCTGGCTTCTCGACACCGAGATGCGGCCCCGCATCTGGTTTTCAGTACGCCGTGAAGGCGTTTGCGCGGGGCGTGGAGAAGAACACAAACTCATCTCTCAGTCTAAGTCTGATGACTATCCGGCCCACGGAAGTGGCTTCCGTGTCAGAACTTGTGCGACATTACTTCCCAAATTCAAAGTTGGGGACATTATAACATATCCCAGTTTAACAAACGGGAAGAAATCACAGACGCCAGACGAATTGGAACGATCGTGGTTGCTTTCAAGAAAAAAGCTGATCGCTTTCTCAGGGCGTTTCCGATACACTCCCAGCGGGTCGTCCCGGCGCGGGGCGACAGTACGTGGCTTTTCGATGGAGCAAATTGCTATGGGTATTTGGACGTGGATCATCATCGGGCTTGTCGCTGTGTTGTTACTTTTCCCCGACCTGCTTGGTGGGCTGCTGCCATAGTAGAACTTTCGCGAGAGTATCACAAGCATTCAAACACACGCCCGTCCGAGGGCTGACGTATAGACAGCCCGGACGGGTGTTTGTGTGTCTGGGCTTGGCACCCGCGAACAGGTCGAAGGCATAGGGAGGACGTTCAGCTGGTCTTGTTCGGCACGCCAACGCTGACATCATGTCGGCACGTGTGCAGAATGGGCGCGGGACCAGGTGTGCTCTCCGTATCGCTGCCACAGCACGCTCCTTACCTTGGGATGTTAGCGGGTATTTGTGCGGAGGCACGCCGGCTGGGCCGTCCTCCGTCGGCCGAGTTCCGCGATGGCCTCGCAGGAGTCGCTTCGATCAGGCTGTAAGAAAGCCCTGATCTCGAAGGAAGTGCCCTACCTCAGCCCGCGCAGATGCAGCCTGGAGGTGCTGGCTGACGGCCCGACTCCAGCGAGGAAGAAGTTGGTCCTTGCCTTGCTCGGTGTACCAGGTGGAGAGAACGTCGTCATACCTTGCGATCAGGTCCCAGAGTTCGTCATCGCATCGGTATCTGTTCTCGTGCAGCGTTGCCTCGAGCGGAAGACGTGGTTTGGGACTGCCACCGTCCACGGGCCAACCGATGCACAGCCCGGCAATCGCAATCACATGTTTCGGCAGACACAGGGCATCGGCAATTGCACGGGGGGAATTGCGCACCGCTCCGATCATGCATATGCCCAGGCCGAGTGACTCAGCCGCGATCGCCACGTTTTGCATCACCAAGGCCGCGTCGACGATGGCTAAGAGCAGCGATTCTGCCTCACCGACGGCACGATCATCCATCCCATTTGCCCGGCACGCCAGGGAGACCTTGTGCAGGTCGGCGCAAAACACCAGAAAGGCCGGTGCCTCACAGACCTGAGGCTGGTTGCCGCAGAGCTTTGTCAGGCTCGTTCGGAGTCCTCGGTCGGTGATCTTGACCACGCTGTACGCCTGCAGGTTCCCCGAGCTGCTCGCACGCGTGCCGGCCGCGACCAGGCGGTCTATGACCTCCGATTCAATTGGCTGGGACGTAAACGTACGGACAGAACGGTGCATCATGAGCGAGTCAATGATTGCCTTGGCGTCTTCAGGCACATCTCTGGTAGACATGGCCACTCTTCCTGCTCTCACCCTACACCCTGACCGCGGGGCCGCGGTACATTCGACCATGGGCCGTTCGCGACCCATTCCATCGATGCACGCTTGGCATCGGTCCGATACGAGAGACGGATCGTAGAATCTCGCAGTTTAACACACGTTTACTCGATCGTCTCGGGTCCGAACGGTGCTCGTGTTGAACGTGATCACGCGGCGCGAGTCTGCCGAGAAAAAACAGCACGATTCTGGTGCGGTTTGGAGTGCAGCTTGCAGGGAGATGGCACGTCGTGTTAGCATGTTAATGAACAATAGTGCTCACCGCGCGTTCGCCCACGCGGCACGTAAATGCCCCGCGGAACGTGGCTGCGCGACCGTGGAAGCGTGCCCGGCGGAACGACCATCGCAAGCTACCGCACCGGCGCCGAGGTACTGGTGAGCTTCTGTTTCGCTGTCGATGGAATGGAGGCAGAAGTACCCGCATAGAGCAGGAGGATCAATGAGCACCTGTGACCACAGATGGTCCATGATCAACATTCGTAACGGGTACCTCGTGCTCGAGGGGTGTGCGAAGTGCAGGGCCCGGTCTTCTTTCTTCTCGACCGAACCCCGAGCACCCGTTGAGGCTTATCACGAGGGTGAGCACTTCTGGTCCTATCTAAGTAGCGCCCAAACGGTCAAGTTTGATCTCAAGTGCGACGAGTGCGGTGAGGTGGTCAGCCTCGACGAAATGATGGGGTTGATGCTGTCGACCTGTCAGGAGCCGGACTGTGAGGTGGGCCGGATCGCCGCACGGGCAGGTAGAGGAACCTGGGTTTACGTGGCCCTTTGTGCGGACAGCACCCACGTCTCCGGGAAATGCGTCGGCGAGGCAGGCATCACGGCGCTGACCGAATACTTCAACGCACAGATCAAGGACCAGAGCAAGCGGATTGTCGTGGTTCCGTGCATAAAGTGCAACAGCATTGACACCTGCGAGGGCATTGTCATCGCCGACACCGGCTTAACCGAAATATACTAGACTCTCGGGCATCGCCACACTTTCGTTGGCTGACCCACGCGGGGCAGTAAGATAGAAGGAAGAATAGATGAAAGTTTCCGAACTCGCAGAGAAGGCAGGCCTGAACTCCCTCAACCAGTTTAGGGACAAGGATGTCGAGGGGGTGTACATCTCCGACATGGTCTCGGATATCATCACCGGGGCGAAGGCAAGCAGCCTTCTTGTCACCCTCCAAACGCACAAGAGCCTCATCGCCGCCGCAAACCTCGTCGATGTCGCCGCGGTCGTCTTCGTCCGAGGCAAGAAGCCGGCCCAAGACGTGATTGATCTGGCCACGAAGGCCGGGATCGGACTCTTTGTGGCTGATAAGGATACGTGGTCGTTTGCGATGACACTTAGAGACATCGGCATGAAGTAGCAGCCAGGCATCCGTTGTCGAGGTGTGGCTGCGCTGACCGCCAGAACCCTCCCTCGATCAGTGTTCGACAGTGAACATGTGTGACGGCAGACGGGAACACCGCTTATGGGAAGAGACAACATCAGTAAGCTCATGCAGGATTTTGCCGGCGACCGGGCTGATCTGATCCCGGTGCTGCAGCGGGCTCAGAAAACGGAGGGGTATTTGTCATCCGATACGATGCGGCGGATATCCCGCTGGCTTAAGGTCTCCGAGAACGAAGTCTACGGCGTCAGCACGTTCTATGCCCAGTTTCGTTTCAGTCCCCCGGGCAAGCATCACATC
>CAYOQG010000017.1:0-34324 GCA_964405925.1 uncultured Phycisphaeraceae bacterium
GTACGTCCGGTGGTGTGGGAGGACGGGCGCCGCGAGGCGCCCTCCTACCCGATTTTCATCAGGCCCTGAGCAGGGGGCGCAACATTGTCCGCGCTTCTGCATTTTCTGCTGCCTAGGGCATCGGCCACACCGGTTCGCATTGTGCGCATTGTTGCCCCTTTCGCCATGATCGAGGTCTGCTAAACTCATCCCTGATCGAAACTTGCATCGGGTATGCGTATGAAGTCTCACCCACCGACTATTGCCTTTGTCTCGCTGGGCTGTGCCAAGAACCTGGTCGACTCCGAGAAGATGCTCGGGCAGTTGGCGGAGGCGGGGTGCATTATCACGACCGAGGAAGACCAGGCGGATGTCATCGTGATTAACACGTGCGGTTTCCTTGAGGCCGCCCGCGAGGAGGCGGACGAGGTCATCCGTAAGGCTGTCGCCCGAAAAGCGAATGGCAGGGTCCGGCGAGTCATCGTGGCTGGCTGCCTCCCTCAACGGGACAAGATGTCGCTCCTGCATCGCATCAAAGGGATTGATGCCCTGGTCGGCGTCAACAATCGCGACGACATCGTCAGCGCCGTGCTGGGCGGAGGATTCAAATCTACATCCAAGCCTGCAGACATCTACCTCAGTGACTACCACCACTTCGTGCAGATCGACACGGCTCGACTCCGGCTTACACCGCGTCACTATGCATACCTTCGAATCAGCGACGGTTGCGATCAGAAATGCACTTTTTGCACTATCCCCGCCATTCGAGGCCCGATGCACTGCAAACCCCCTGAGATTGTTCTGGCGGAGGCCCGCGAACTGGTAAACGACGGGGCTGTCGAGCTCAACGTCATCGGTCAGGACACCACGAGTTACGGCCTGGGCGACGATCGATTCGACGTTGGCTTGGCTGGTCTGCTACGACAGCTTGACAAGGTGGATGGTCTGACCTGGATTCGGCTCATGTACGCCTACCCGTCCGTGTTGGGCGACGATATGATCGATGCGATCGCCGAGTGCGAACGGGTTTGCAAGTACGTCGATCTTCCGCTGCAACACATAAACGACCGCATCCTCAAGGCCATGCACCGGCGGGTCGATCGAGCCTCGACGGAACGTTTGCTCGGACGAATCCGCGAACGCATCGCGGGCGTTACGATCCGAACGACGCTCATCGCCGGGTTTCCGGGGGAGACCGAGGCCGAGTTCGAAGAGCTGCTTCGGTTTGTGAAGGATTTTCGCTTTGACGCCTTGGGGGTCTTCCCGTATTCACAAGAGCCGGAAACACCAGCCGGTCGAATGCAGGGGCAGTTGCCCCAGGCTGTCAAAAACGAACGGGCCGACGCGCTGATGCGCGCCCAGCAGGAGATCGCCTTTGAGTTGGCGGAGGAGCGTATCGGCGACGAGTTTGCCGTACTGGTCGACGAACGGGTTGACTCGGGCGTCGTGATTGGCCGACACATTGGACAGGCACCCACGGTTGACAGCGTGACCTATGTCGAAACCTCTGACGCGGAGCCTGGTCAATTTGTCACCGTGCGATGCACTGGTCGCGACACTTATGACCTAGTAGCGAGGCCAACCGACGTGGCCCTTCCGGTGTTGGGCATATGAGCACGGCGCTGAACTTACCCAATCAGATCACGATCGCCAGGCTGGGGCTGGCCATTGTCTTCTTTGCGCTTTTGTCCCAGTATTCGCAGCGCGAGCCGCAGCCGGCCCTTCTTGATGTCGCGGTGGTGCTCTTCATTGTGGCTGCCAGCACGGATATCCTAGACGGGTACATCGCCCGCAAGCGCGGTCAGGTCACCGCCCTGGGGCGGGTGCTTGACCCGCTGGTCGATAAGGTGCTGGTCTGTGGGACTTTTGTTCTATTCCTGGGGCCTCAGTTCGTGGACGAGACCGGGCAGAACGTCACCGAGGTCAGCGCGTGGATGGTCGTGGTGATCGTCGGGCGGGAGCTGTTGGTCACCGGCCTCCGTGGTTTCAATGAGTCGATGGGGGTGTCCTTTGGGGCAAGCCTCTACGGCAAGCTCAAAATGTGGATGCAGAGCGTCGCCGCACCGGCTATTCTCTTGATCGTCGCCCACGAACGAAGCTGGGGGTGGGGTGCGGGGGCTCAATGGACCAAGTCGATCCTGGTTTGGCTCACGGTGATCGCCACGGTCCTGTCGACGGTGCATTATCTGATTCGATCCCGCCATATTCTGGAAGAGGGTACGCCGGCGTGACCGATCTTGGCTACTTCGACGCCATCCTGCTCGGCGTGATCCAAGGTTTTACCGAGTTTCTGCCCATCAGCAGCAGCGGGCATCTGGCTTTGACCCAGCGGTGGCTCGACCTTCAACCGGATAGCCCCGAGATGCTGCTGTTTGATATTCTGGTGCACCTCGGCACGTTGATCGCGGTCTTTGTGGTGTTTGCGAGACCGGTAGTTCGATTCGCACGAAGGCTTGTTCGAGAGTGCAGCCCTTCATGGGCCAGGAGGCGCCACGGCCTTGGAATTGTGGTGCTCGCTGTGGCAGCCACCATCCCCACGGCGGTGATTGGTTTGACCTTTAAGGACTCCTTTGAAGCGGCCTTTGCCGAGCCCGTATCGATTGCCATCTGTTTGATTGTGACGGGGTGCATGCTGGCCGTACTTGCCAAGGTGCGACGCGGGCGACGTGGGTGGGCTGAGTATCGTTGGTGGGAAGCTGGTTTGATCGGCGTTGCCCAGGCACTCGCCATTTTGCCCGGTATTTCACGCAGTGGTTCGACGATCTGCATGGGCGCCTATATGGGATGGCGCCGACGCTGGGCAGCCGAGTTTAGCTTCCTGATCGCGGTGCCCGCCATCGCCGGTGGAACGCTTTTGAAGGTGCTCGACACGCTTGCGTTGCCGACAGAAGAGCTTGCTCGAATTCCCTGGGGACCGGCGACGGTGGGCAGCAGCGCGTCACTGCTTGTCGGAGTGTTGGCCCTGAAGCTGCTGCTCAGTGCCGTCCGGCGGGCGAAACTTCACTACTTTGCACCGTACTGCTGGGTGGTCGGAGCTGCGGTGTTTGCGAGTAGCGTATAGCAACTGGGGATTAGGCGCCGGAGTAAGCCCACCGGCGAAGAGGCGAGCGCATTCCGCGCCTTGAAATGATATCAGGTCAGCGCGGGTATTCAGTTCCCTCGCTATCAAAGTGGACCGGGTCATACGAGATCCAGTGAGACTCTGCTGGTATCTCGACGCACGTTGGGAGGATACATCGGGCGTCCGCGCGACACCACGGATGATCTTCACGCGCGCACCCAATCATCAGGGCAACTGACGCAGCAAGCGAGGGCCCCGTCAACATCGGCAGGGAACCACGTGCACGGCCTGTCACACACGGTCGGCTGCTTAGCCGATCGGTCGCCACACGGTGGCTCCACTGTACGGAAACAGCCTCAAGGCCGCTTGCGGGCCGTGAGAGTGCTTGCAGGCAGCGGGCCAAGCTCTCCCCTGGAACGCGCCGCGTCAATGCTCTGTCACCCGCAGCCGCGCATAATCGCCGAGATCAATGTCCCGGTCACCATCGACGTCGAAACAGCTACAGCCATCTCGCACAGCGCCGCCGGGACCGTCGAGGCAACGTATTAGGGATCCAAATTCGCGCAGCTCGACCGTCCCGCTACCATCGCAGTCTCCAGGCTCGAAGCCGATGTAGAACGTGCGCAAGCTTGACCGGTTCCCGATATTGTCGGTGGCAAACGCGTAGACGGCAGGGACAGTTGTCGGATCCAAATTGAGCGGCTCGGTATAGGGATCAGCTTCGACCCCGTCCACCGAGTAGAAGACCTCAGCAACACCATTCTCTGCGTCGCGAACGTCTAGCTCGACCTCAACCATCTCTCCGGCGCGGTGCGTCACACGCCGCACAGCGACGATCTCCGGCGGGTCAATGTCGGCTGCTGCGGCGTTTGCTGCTTGAAAGGTGGGCAGTTGCAACGATTCATACGAACCGTTGCCGTCCCCATCATATTCCAGTGCAATACCAGGTCCGATCGTAAGTAGGACGGGAGTTCCGTTGGGAAGAGTGACGTCAAGATATCTGACCGCTTCATTGGGCTCTGTCCTGCTTGCGCCGATCAGTATCTCAATCCAAAAGGGCTCCGCTGGGGCCACGAACTCGATGCTGTAGGTGTGCCGCCCGACGAGAGAGAAATCAAACGAGTGCGTGCCCGCCCGTACTCTTCGAGCGTCAGGTATTTCCTGGCCACCTTCTCCCGAGAACGCTGTCATATTGCCCAAGTCATCGCGCAGAACTGGCTCATTTTGGATACCAGTCATCCGAACGTAGAAGCTTGGTGCTCCGGTTCCCACTGGCTCCACGCACGGCAACGCCACGCCCGTTCTAAGGAAATATCGGATGTTGTCGTGTACGATTGGGTTTCGCGTTAGCCCGTTGTGCTCAACTAGATGATCGGTATCAGTATCTTCATCGTCGTCCACCTTTCCAAGGTAAGTGCAGACGGTAGCATCTGGGGCGTTCAGATTGCCAGCCGGACCGTTGCGTTTCGCGCTGACGATCGGGACGGTCCCGTCGCCGCGATGTTCTTCGACGGTCATGCGGTCCCGTACGAAGATCTGACGGCCGAATATGGAGACGGGGATCCCCGCTCGCACGATGTCGATCGTCTTCTCACGGGCCTGCAACCCAACGATGTGTAGGAGATCCGGACCAGATGTGTCTCCTCGCCAGTCATCCTGTCGAAGTGTATGAAACTGCTCTGCGGCATTCCCAGGCATCGTCCTCGGATAGCGTGCATTTAGGAAGTCTCGCAACTGGTCGTACGTGTAGGTTTCGACATCGATACCATTTCCATTTATGTCCCACCCTGATTCGACAAATGGGGCAACGGCCCCGATATCGTAGTACGCTCGACTTGAAATCAGTTCGTGAGCTCCCTGAAAACCTCGGATGAGGTCCCGGATGACGCCTTCTGACATGAAGAACCCGGGTATACCATCAAACCACTCACCCGTTTCCATGATCATGGGCACTTTGGCGGCGCCGAGGAATGGGGTGCCAATCGTAACCAGGCGCCGCACCACCTGCTCCGGCTCGTTGTCAAGTATGTATCTTCGGGCTACTAGACCGCCCATGCTGTGGGCAATGATGTCAACAGGTACGTCCGGTTCAGGATCATCATACATACGACGATACGCCATCGTAACGTCAACGATGAAAACACGCAGAGCCTCGGCCGTGTCGACGTTGCTCAGTCGCCAATCGTAGGGGAATACAAAGAACTCAGGCCGTTCGGAATCCAGCGAGTCGTCCGTGCCCGGATTCAACCCGACTGGAAACTCGCGATACCCAACTTCGTCGCGGAGCATCGAGATGAGATCATCGTATATTATCATGGCGCGGAAGCCGGCGATTCGGACATCGCGCACTACGTCGTCGACGTTGACGCGGTTGTTAATGTCGAGATCATCTAGAAAGAAGGGGTTGAACGTGCGCAGGCTAAACCAGACGAGATCATCGTCTGTGTTGCGAAGATGCGTACCCCCTATCCCCGGAACGAAAATGACTGGTGGTCGAATGATCTCGGCACGCACGACCGCCTCAATCCCAGTCGACGTTCTGCACCAAAAGGCAATGTCTCCAGGGACGCCTCGGTTGCCCAATGAATCGTACAACTCGAGATCTGTGATCTGGCCGTCGAGGCCTTCGAGAACGTCTCCCTGAGTGACAATCCGCATGGGCTCTGTCACCGGGACCGAGGCTCCTTCCGGATTGAGCCTGCTGAGGAAAAGTCCTGTGTGGCCTTCTGCGTCGGTGGCAAGGTAGAGGACGTAGCCTCGATTGTTCACACACACTCTGTGATCGGGAAGAAAGCCAGAAAAGGGACCATAGTCGAGTTCGTCGTGTGCCTCGAACTCAGTGTCGTTGTTCTCGTCGCGGAACCACTCGCCGGGATCGAGATGGTTGTTCTCCGCCAGCCCCGCCACACGAAAGGTCTCCCCGCTGCGATGGACAAAGATCCCAGGTCCAGGTCCGAGCTGATCAGCTAGCGTCGTACCAGCGCCAAGATCACCATAGAAAGCTACCAGCCTATGGTCGTCGCCAACGTCGCTGATTCCCGGCATTCGACCTACCGCGGCGAAGCCCTCCTGCGGGCCGGCTACTCGAGTGTACGGAAAGAACCTTGGCGGGAATACGATGATCCTGTCGGTCCCGAGCCGCATGACGAATCGGTTGTCGTCGGCGATCATCGGACGGGGATGTTCAGCCAACAAGTCGGCGATCCAGCCTCCTTCGGAGGTCAGGGTGCCTATTATATCGGTACCGCCATTGAGGCCGGTGAAGACGATGCCCCCATCGTTGTTGATGCTTGGGTCAGGATAGAGGCCATCCACGTTACCGAGCAATGCTTCTCCGTACACAAGCGTCGTTCGGCCATCAACGAGTGACGCATTCCATGTCTCGATGTAGCTAACCGGTATAGGGCCGAGCGGCGCTGGAATGAACTGGATACGACGAATCAATACCTGTTCGAGGTTGTTGATCTGCACTCGCGGATCAATTGCGGTATCGCGGAAACTGGAAATACTGGGTGAGATGTCTACGAGAGAGCCCGGCGTACCGTACCCAACGAAGATGTGACCAATCTCAACGCCAGTACCTGGTTCACTGAATCGTCCCACGAACGCCACCGTCCCGAGATCGTTGACGGACACCTCGCGATCAATGCGCTCTATACCCAAATCGCCGGTGCGTGCGACGACGTGGTATTTGGATAAATCGTCGGCTTGCAGAACCGAGGGAATAAAAAGCGCCAACGCCAAGGTAAGGCGTGTCGCTCTGTACGTTGTACGGTCCCATTTTTGCATCTTACACCTCCTTCTTAGGCCTATTTCTTCCTAGGCCAATACTCTCACACATCAGCTGTGCCGACGCGCACCCATGCGCCGCCAAACGTTCCGCGTCGCCCAGACCCTCGCTGGGACGTCCACGCACAACTGGCAGGCTAAGCTTCCTCCGCAGCTGACAACGGTACTCCCGAAGCAACGACGTCGTTTGCATCCTTGGGTTCACAGCCTCGGTCCAATCGACTGTTTGGCAATTATGAGATTTCCCAATTGGGATCTTACGGGATCGCGACGTAGCGCGCCAAGCACGGGCACGTGGGTCGCCAAACTACGCACGCCGCCCCCTTCGGATGACGCACGGTTCTTTGTTGGGATCAGTCGAAGAAGGGATAGACGAGCTCGAGGCCCTATTTCGAAAGCGACCGGTTGCAGTGTTCACCGAATCACGGATTGGGGGCTTTGCCCTCAAACGCCCGGCGTCTCTCGGCAATCACCGACCTGGGCGTTTCCATGATGCTCACTCTTGGCTCAAACCCGCTGTCTCGCGGATACGGTCTAGGCAAGGCACCCGGCGCGAGCGTCGTGTAGTGGATAGACTACGCGGTAACGGCGTCTGTCTCTTTGCTCGGCTCGCCGCGGAGTAGGGTCAGTTCCTGGCGGTGGCGCTGGAGGATGCGCTGGATCAGAGCGGAGACCCGGGGCTCATCGTCGATTCGCCGGGCTGCGAGTTCGTACTTTTTGATCAGGCTCTCACGGTCCACGATGAAGCGGGGAAGCGTGTACCGAAGATCCAGATAGTGCATGTCGGCCGTGCTCAGATCGCCGAAGCGAAAGCCGGGCACACCACCGAGCGAGATGATCATATTGGCAAGCCAACCGCTGTGCTCTTTCGAGGCGTGCGCAATTCGCTTCACGTTCGCGAGGTCGCCGGCCGACGCACTGTCTACAAACGCTGTGGACTCCGTCAGGCGCGGTGCCAGACTTCGCTGCTCGAGTCCCAGAAGTTCGTTCAGGATGTCGACCATTCGCTCCATACCCATCGACTATTCATCCGTCGCAGAGGCCACCGAGTCCGCCGGCATGGTGTATGAGGCAGTCGCCTTGAACAAATCGTGCGAGAAGCGATCCGCGGTCGTTTTCAAGGGATGCACGAGAACGAACAAAGCGAACAAGACTACGGCACACACGTTCACCAGAGCCAGCCCGCCAAACGGGGCGTGGACAGCCGCCTGACCGTCGTCCTCCAAGGCCATTTCCACCACGATCCGCAAGTAATAGAACAAACTAATCAGCGTATTGAGCACCGCCACGATCACCAAGAACCACCCGAGCGTGGCGCTCATCGTATCATGCATACTGCCCAAGGCCACGAGGATCCACCACTTCCCGATGAAACCGGCCAACGGGGGAATGCCAACAAGTGACATCAGACAGATGATCATCGGAACAGCAAGCCACGGGGCACGGCGCATCAGCCCGGTAAACGACTCGATCTTGTCGCTGCCGGTCTCCCAACTCACCAACGCGGTCACACCGAAAGCCCCGAGATTCATGAACAGATACACGATGATGTAGACGAGCAGGGCGGTGATCCCAGCCGTGTGCCCTTCGACACTCGGGTGGATGAAGATGGCGGCGGTCATCATCATGTAACCGGCATGGGCAATCGAGGAATAGGCGAGCAGCCGCTTGACGCTTCGCTGCTTATAGGCGGAGAAGTTCCCGAACGTGCAGGTGATCGCAGCCACAATCCCAATCGTCCAGGCCAGCGGTAAAAGCACCACCATCGAGGTGGGAACGTCCACGGCTGAGCAAAATGCCAGGACCAGACGGGCGAGCAGAACCAGACCCGCAGCCTTGCTCGCTACACTCAACCAGGTCGTGACCTCAATCTTGGCCCCTTCGAAGGCATCGGGACACCAGAAGTGAAACGGAACCGCGGAGATCTTGAACGCCACCCCCGCCAGGAAGCACAATAGACCAACCGAGAGAATGACCCGGTTCTCGCCCCTGGCCAGCATGTCGACCGTGCCCCGAGCGACGTCCGCGACGCTCAGACTACCGAAAAGCCCATACAGCAGGCTGATCCCGTACAGCATGATCGCGGCACAGACCGCCCCAAAAACCATGTATTTGAGCGAGGCCTCCGCGCCCACGCGGTCACGCTTGTCGAAACCGACAATGGCATAGCTCGGCAACGAGGCGGTCTCCATCGCCACGACGATCATCAGTAGGTTGAGCGTGCTGGTCATAAAGATCATGCCCAGCGCACTACCGATCAGCAGGATGAAAAACTCGGGGGTATTGCGCTCGGTCTCGGCGGATCCGATCCGCCAGAGCCACATCACACCGCCCAGAAAAATAAGCAACACAATCTGGAAGCAAATCGAGAGATTGTCGGCAATCAGAATACCGGAACCGACCTGCGTCGACAGACCGCTGATACCCTCATCTGCAACGGCACGGGAAACACGCAACGCAAGAAGAAAGGTGATCACCACACCCAACGCCGCCACGGTTCCGACCGGTCGCGGCCCTCGACCGAGAATAATCGGGCACACCACGATGGCAAGCATCGTACACACCAGCGCGATCATGGGCGAGAAATAGAACAGGTGGTCGCCCACGGGTATCTGCGCCCAAGAGTTCGTCTGTGCCAAGAAAGTCATACTCTTTCGCGTCCGCTTGAGAACCGTTGAAACGCCCAGAATCCTCTATCTCGACGCTTCGGCGTTTACGGTATCATCGCTATCGTATCGACCACATGGGCCAACATGAGATCCAACGTCCCGTTGCAATAGTTGAACACCGTCTGCATGGGAAAGATACCCAGGGCGATGCAAAGCACTGCCATGGGTATCAGTACGAACGTCTCCCGGCTACTCGCATCCGAGTACCCGATGTACTCCTCGCGCTCCTTGCCGAGATAGACTCTTCGAATCAGCCAGAGGATATAGCCGGCGGTCAGGATAACACCGGTGGCCGCGAGGATGGCCATCGGAACCGCCCACGCAAACTTGTCCCGGGCGGCAAACGTTCCCAGAAGCACCCAGACCTCGCCGATGAATCCGCATAGACCCGGCAATCCAAGCGAGGCAAAGAACCCGATCGTTGCTAACGTGCCATACCGCGGCATGGTTAACCACAATCCACCGAAGCGATTGATCTCTCGATGGTGGGCTCGATCGTAAATCACGCCGACCAAATAAAAGCACATGGGTGAGGAAATGCCGTGGGCGATCATTTGGAACATCGCCCCTTGGAAACCCGCCTCGGTCATCACCGCGATGCCGAGCAAAACGTACCCCATGTGCGACACCGAACTATAGGCGACGAGCTTCTTGAAGTCGGTCTGGGCCATCGCGCATAAGGCACCGTAAATGATGCTCACCACACCGACAATGGCTAAGAAGAACGCCCAGTAGTTGGCGCCAACCGGGAAGATCGGATAGCACAGTCGCAGGAAACCGTACCCACCCATCTTCAGCAGAATCCCCGCCAGAATCATGCTGATGGGTGTCGGGGCTTCGACATGGGCATCCGGCAACCACGTGTGCACCGGCACGGAGGGCAGCTTGATCGCGAACCCGATAAAGAGCAGCATGAACATGACCGGGGCAAATCTGAACCCGAGAAACAGAGTCGAGCTGGAAGCGAAGTAGTTCTGAATCGCCGGATTCATCGCCAGCTCGATCAGATCGAACGTCCCGTGGCTGATCAGGACGTCTTCACCACGATAGCCGCTCGGAACACCCTGCGCGCCCAGACTGGCCATCTGCTCGGTGATGGCTGTGTGGCTGTAAAAGTACATCGCCACGAGGACGACAAGCATGAGAACCGAACCAGCCAGCGTAAACAGGAAGAACTTGATTGCGGCGTACTCACGCTTCGGTCCGCCCCAGACACCGATGAGGAAGTACATCGGCAACAGCATGACTTCCCAAAACACATAGAAGAGGAAGAAATCGAGCGACACAAATACGCCCAACATCCCCGTCTCTAACAACAGAAACAGGATGAAGTAGCCCCGGATTGCCCGGTTGATCTTCCATTGGTCGAAGTTCCAGCTTGCCAGACAGGCCAAGAATCCGATGAGCGTGGTGAGGATGACCAGTGGGAATCCGAGCCCGTCAATACCAAGAAAGTACTCGACGGCGAAGTTCTCGCCCTGGATCCACGTAGCTCGTTCGATCTCATGGAGTGTGCCGTACTGTGTTCCGAAGACGGATTCGCTCGACCCACCTGCTCCGCCGAAGAAGATGGCGAATAGATAGAGCGAGACCAGGAACGTGGCCGCCGAAGCCGTGACCGCCACGTGTCGCACGTAACGCTTGGGCACCAGCAGACACAGAATCGCGCCAAGCGTCGGTAAGAACACGATTAGCGAGAGAATGTTCATCAGAGCGCCGTCTCTATTGCAAAGCTAACTGGAAAACCCATTACTATCTACGGAAGCGATGCCGCCGCGATGTCCACACCGGTCGCTCCCGATCGCAGGCCTATCACCACACAAATCAGCACCACCGTCGCCACAGCGACTGCGAACAAGACGTAGTTTCGGATCCGTCCGGTCTGGGGCGTGCGGGCCATCTCACCAATGTCCTTCGATATGTCCGCCACACCATTGACGAAGCCATCCACGCCCTCGTTATCGAGGACCCAGCCGGAGAAGAAGGAGAACCGCTCGGTTACCGCCGCTGCCAGATCGAAGAACAAATCGACGATGTACGTGTCGATCAGGCGGCTGATCTTGGCCAGCAGGATACCGCCCTGGACCCACACCAGGTTATAGACCTCGTCGAAAAAGTACTTTCGCTCGAGCAGGATGTGCAGTGGGAGGATCTTTCGTTTGATCGCGTCGGCTGTGTTAAGACCGTTGCGATAGATCCCATACGCTATTGCGAAACCGACGATGAAGGCGAATCCAACACCCCACCACAGGAACCCGTGTGCGGAATTGATGGCCTCGGTATGCGTGTGGCCATCCGTTGCCAGAACCATGGCCGCAGCCGTAGCTTCCGGTGCAGCTTCGGCAATCAGCGGTCTGAACAGAAAGTAGCTTGAGAGCAGCGTTCCCACCGCCAGCAGAATCAGCGGAACATACATGAGTGGGATTTCGTGGGCGTGATGGTGCACTTCTTCGTCACGCGGTTTGCCCATGAAGGTCATCCACCAGGCCCGCATCATGTAGAACGGGGTGACGTAGGCGGTGAAGATCGCCAGCCAGAACATCCACTTCGGCAGCGAGGGAATGCTTGCGAAGATCGCTTGTACTCCGACCCCGCGGGCATCCCCGTGGCCTGCGGCTGCGGTATCCCCGTGCTCGTCGTGATGCTGCGTCAGCATCAGTGCGCCGCCGTGGAGCTGCTTGCCGCCCCTCCCGAAGACCCCGCTCTCATCGGAACCGGGGGGTGTTAGCGGCTGTCTCCTCGGCTCTTTCCGTGCTCGTTCTTCGAGAGCAGTCCGTGTCTGCTCGTCGAGTACCGGTTGCCTGTCGTCGTGTTCCGGTTGAGGTTGAAACGAGGCGAGCCGCGCCGAGGGCGTCTGGTATTCAACGTTTGACCCGTGCGCTTCTTCATGGTGCCCCGGTTGGTGCTTTTCGTAATCCCATTCATACGCACGGGTGTAGGCGACGGCGAGAATCTCGTCCTTGCTGAAGAACCCACCCAAACCGATGGTTGTCGCGGGGATGCCTGCACCTGCGATCGCCAATACGCCGATAAAGAACGTCCAGCAGGTGGCGGGCATCTTTTTCCGCAACCCGCCCATCTTCCGCATGTCCTGCTCGTGGTGACAACCCTCGATCACTTGACCGGAGCAGAGGAAGAGCATGGCCTTGAAGAAGGCGTGGGTAATCAGATGAAACAGGGCGGCAATCCACGCCCCGCACCCCATACCGAAGATCATGTATCCGAGCTGCGAAAGTGTCGAATAGGCCAAGCACTTTTTGATGTCCACCTGCACAATCGCGATAAGGGCCATCAGGGTCAGTGTCAGACAGCCAATAACGGCGACGAACATGAGCGCCTCAGGCGTCATCAACCTGAACACCCGGGCGACCAGATAGACGCCGGCGGCGACCATCGTGGCTGCGTGGATCAAGGCACTGACCGGTGTGGGACCGGCCATCGCATCGGGCAGCCACACATGCAACGGAAACTGCGCACTCTTGCCCATCGCTCCGCAGAAAAGCCCGATCCCCATAATCGTCGCCAGCGACCAACCGAACAGCGTGAAGTGACTTGCAAAAATGCCGCTGTGTGCCGCGGCCTGCTCGGCAAAGTTGCGTGCAGCCTGGTCAAGGTCCAACGTGCCAAGCTGGAAGTAAACCAGCATTAAACCGATCAAAAACCCGAAGTCACCAAACCGGTTGGTGATGAACGCCTTGATCGCCGCAGCCGAAGCATAAGGCCTGTCGAAATAGAACCCGATCAGCAAATAGCTGCACAGCCCGACCAGCTCCCAACAGATAAACAGAAAGAACAGACTGCTACTGGCGACCAGGCCCAACATGCTGAAGCCGAACAGCGACAAGTAGGCGAAAAACCGGCTGTACTTGCTCTGCCCGTCAATCTCGTCGCTGTGTCCCGACATGTAGCCGACACTGAACCAGAAGATGAGAAACGCCACGACCGTAACCATGAAGAACATCGCCACGGTCAGTGAGTCAAGCTTGATGCCTACGGTGACTGGGACCGTACCTATGTTCGCCCAGTGAAAACGGAAAGCGCTCTCAGTCAGCGCGGCTCGCGAAGCAGGGTCTTCGCCCAACCATCCGACCAGCACGATGGTGGCAAGAAGGAGCGAGACACCCATCCCCGCGATCACCCCAAACCAGCCCGCGCCGGGCTTGCTCATCTTGGGCCCCCAAAAGACCAGGATCCAGAAGCTGAGCATGGGGACCAGCACACCGAGGGCGAGCAGGATCTCATATGTATGCGAGGTTGCCATAACAGTCCGCAGTCAGTGCTCTAGAGTCTTATCCTTGCAGGGTCGAGGCTTTGTCCACGTCCACCGTCGCAAGGTTCCTGTAAAGGTTGATGCAAATCCCCACGGCGATCGCCGCCTCGGCGGCCGCCAGAACGATCACGAAGATCGCCAGGATCTGCCCGTCGATCCGCCCGGGACCGAGGTAACGATCAAACGCCACCAGATTGAGAGCGGTGCTGTTGAGAATCAGCTCCACACCAATCAGAATTCCGATCGCGTTTCGCTTGGTCATCATGGTCAAGATGCCCGCACAAAACAGTGCGGCCGCCACCACCAGATAATGAGATAGACCGATCGTCAACATCGGGTCATTTTTCCTGTCTTGCGAGATGGGCCGCCCCCACCATCACGATCATAAGCAATACACCAGCCACCTCGAACGGAACCACATAGGTGGTAAGCAACCGGCGACCGATGTCCGCCACCGGTGTACCCGGCGCAGCCGCTTCAGTTCCAGGCCAAGCTGCCCGGCAGAGCACAACAGCCAGCGTTACAAACAGGGCGATGCAGACCAGCCCCGCGCCCAACAGCTCGATCTTCGGCGCTTCGTATCGCACCCAGGGTGAACGGCTCGTGAGCATGACGCCGAAGACGAGAAGAATCAGCGTTCCACCGGCGTAGATGATCAGCTGGATGGCCCCGATGAAGTTGGCAGCCAGCAGGAAGTAGAGCAACGCGACTGATCCCAGTGCCACAAAGAGCCAGATCGCCATGCGGACGATGTTCCGGGAGATACACACACCAAGCGCCGCGATCACCGTGGCTGCAGCCACGGCGTAAAAGAGGATGATCTCGAGCCATCCACCGGGCGGAGCCGCACTTGTCCCACCGTCGCCCGCTGCGCGAGTGGTCGATACCAGCGGCCCCAGACCGACGAGCATCGCCGACACAACGGGAAATATGGTTTTCACACGCACTTTCATTTTGCCTCGTCTTACGGACACGGGTCCACGGTGTTACCCTCCGGGCAGCGGGTCGATAACCAGATTCCCCACCAACCGCCGCCGGTGATAGAAACCGTAGGCGGCAATGGCCACGTACCCCACAACAAAGACCGCACCGATCACACCAAGGACAACATTCACAACGCCGTCGAACATTGCCCACCGAGCACTGTCCGAGGTCGATGCCCATACCCACAGCGTCGCACCTAGCAACACGGACATCGTCAGCGGCAGAAGCACCTGCACGCAGGCATAAAGAACCTGGTCAATCCGAATTCGTGGCAGCGTCCAGCGGACCCACAGTTGAACGAACAGGAAGAAGGTGGCCTTGGCCACGAACCACAAAGGACCACTGAAGAGGATCCCATTGATCCCATGGGCTATCCAATTGTTACCGACCTTCGCAATCACCCAATCACCCCACGAAAGTGGCAACGGCGAGTTCCACCCTCCCAGGAACATGATCACCACCAGCCCGCAGACGACGAACATGGCCGCGTACTCGGCAAAGAAGAACAACGCCCAGCGGAAGCCGGAGTACTCAGTCAAGAATCCCGCCACCAGTTCACTTTCTGCTTCGGGAAGATCGAACGGGGCTCGCTTGCAGCTAGCCAGCGAAGCGATGAAATAGGAAACGAATGCGATGAATGCAAACGGGTTGCTAAACGCCAGCCAACTGAACCAGCCGTTCGCCTGGGCTTCGCCGACCTGCCTCAGGCTCAGCGACCCCACGCAGACCGCCGGAACCAGAAGGGCCATCCCCATTGGAATCTCGTAGGAGACCATCTGGCAGGCTTCCCGCATGCCGCCGTAGATGCTCCACTTGTTGTTGGAGGCCCATCCCCCAAGGATCACCGCCACAACTTCGACACCCAGCAGCGCTAAAACGAAGATGAGCGAGATATCGAGGTCGCGGAACACGTAGGTCACCCCAAACGGCAGTGCGAGAAACGCAGCCGCACTCGGAATGATCGCGAAGTAAGGCGCGACGCGAAACAGGACTCGATCGGCGTCCGCGGGAACAAGATCCTCCTTGAGAACCAGCTTGATCCCATCGGCTGGCGACTGCGCCCAACCATGCCATTTGCCGACACGCATCGGTCCCAATCGCGACTGAATGCGCCCAGCCACCTTCCGCTCCCACCAGATCGCGAAAACCGGGACAATCGTGAAGAAAACGATCACCGCGGTTGTCGAGATCACGTCACGAAGCAAGGGAAACTGCAGCGGCCAAACCGCGAAAGCCAACCACTGCAACGACCCCGGCATGCCAGTCCGAATCTCACCCAGCGTGAGCGGACCGGAGAAATAGGTGGTCAGTGCCGGATCGTCGGCGGTCGCGATCAGGCCCGTCTGCACCCACAAGAACAATGCGTGAACAGCCCACACCCCCAAACACGACAGGATCACCGCGATAAGCAGGATCGGCCCGGCGATCTTCAGAAGCGATCCGCCGATCGCCCTGGGGAACAGGTCACGCCCAACGAGCTTAGCCTTTGGATGCCAGGGTACGGAAAACTGCGTCACTTTACCGATCCACCTCGCCTAAGACGATGTCAATGCTGCCGATGATGGCGGGGATGTCCGCAATAAGAATATCCCGACACACATGGTTGGTGATCGAAAGGTTGCTGAAACACGGACCACGTGCCTTCACGCGGTAGGGAATCTGCGAACCGTCACCTCGCACGTAGAAGCCGAGTTGGCCACGCGGGTTCTCCGCCTCCACGTAAACCTCGTCATCCGGCAGCTTCAAGTTCTTGATCTTGGGAGCGATGACATCCCCGTCCGGAAGGGTGTCCAAAGCCTGTCGGATGATCCGCACCGATTGGACCATCTCGAGCACCCGGACGAAGTACCGGCTCCAACTATCGCCAACCACCACACCATTAGGAATCCCATTGGTCCCGCCCTGTTGGCCGATGGGAATCTCGAAGTCATATTTTTCGTAACCGTCGTAGGGCAGGACCTTTCGCAGATCCCACCGCACACCGCTTGCCCGCAGGCACGAACCCGTCAGCCCCCAATCGATCGCATCTTCGAGCGAGATCACGCCCACGTTGGATGTTCGCTTCAGGAAAATGTGGTTATAGCTCAGCAGCTTGTTGTAGTCGTCGATCTTGGGCCCGAAGAAATCCAAAAACTCGTAGCACCGCTCGACGAATCCCTCTGGCAGATCGTGGGTGACTCCACCGACGGTGACGTAGCTGTAGGTCAGTCGTGCCCCGCAGGCTGCCTCGAACAGATCGAGGATCATCTCCCGCTCACGGAAGCACCACGTAAACGGGGTAAATGCCCCCATATCCAATCCGTAGCAACCCAGCGACACGAGGTGGGAGGCGATCCGGTTCAGCTCCGCCACGATAACCCGAATAGCCTGGGCACGCGGTGGGACCTCAATCCCGCAGAGCTTTTCGACGGCGAGGGCGAACGCCTGGTTGTTGTTCATCCCCGACAGATAATCCATACGGTCGGTGTAGGGGATGAACTGGAAGGGTTTTATGTTCTCGCCAATCTTCTCAGCGCAGCGGTGGAGGTACCCGATGTGAGGAACCGTTTCGAGCACCATCTCCCCATCGGTCCGCAGCACGAGGCGGAGCACACCGTGCGTCGAGGGGTGCTGCGGGCCCATGTTGATGAGCATTTCTTCGGTCTGCAGATCGCCCTGCTCGCTACGATCGTAGTCGATCAGAACGTCGGGTTGAGATTGAATCGTGATGTCGCTCATGCGTGTTCTTGTTGCACACTCTCCGGCGAAGCGACTCCGGGGATCACCAGACTTCACACCTGGCGTGTCCGTGCATCGTACTCCTCGGGGGTCATTAGATGTACCCTGAACAAGTAGGCCAGCAACTCCGGTTTCACCTTTTCACGCAGGTGCTTCCACACCCGATCCTGCAACTCCACCAGCTCGTTGAAAGTCAGATTCTTAAACCCCGGATGGGCCACCAACGCTTCAAGGTGCCCCACCTCCGTATCGAAGACCCATACTTTATCCAGGACCGTCGGTGCGAGAAACTCACACAGGGCAGTTTCAATGCTGTGTGCTGCCTTCTCTAGCAGATCATGCTTCGCAACCACGGAACAACTCCTGATTCGGCATCGCCAGCGTATCCGAGAAAAGTGCTCGCCTGCTCTTTGCTGAACTCCACGGGTCTACGATAGCGCATCTCAACGCTCCAGATCTCCATGATCTTGGCAAAGCTCTCATGAACGCCAGCGGTTTCCCGTAGCCGTCGTTCGAACCCGCTGTAAAGCATCAATTCTTCTAGCTGATGCGTCTTAAAGGTCTCCAGCAGTGCATCCCACCCGAGCGTGAAGCAAATCGCAGCCTTGAGATAGCACTCGACAGCGTACCCGCCGAGATAAACGGCGCCTGTGTAATGCCCCGCCTCCAATAGGGTCCCTGCCTCCCGCAGGCGCGCGTCGCCAAGCTCCTGGAGCGCCTCCCGCGAAATCACTGGCTTTTTTGAGAGTCCTACGGGCATTGGACTGTCTCAGTGCTTCGGATTCGTCAGCTCGTACTCCGTAGTGGCTGGGATCCCGTGGTATTCCAGCGGGAACTCGTAATCCTTTCGCAGTGCATGACCCACCCAGTCGTTGGGGCAGAGAATCCGCCGCAGGTCCGGGTGGCCGCTGAATTCTATCCCCATCAGGTCGTAAGCTTCTCGCTCGTGCCAGTTCGCAGTAGGCCAGATGCGCGCGACCGAAGGAATCACCGGCTCCTCTCGATCCGTCACCACACGGACGGCGAACTCGCGGGTCTGCGTCTTCAGCTCGGTCGGTCGATCCGTGGGCACGTGCATCAGGTCATACACGCAGGCGAGCTTGCCGTCATCCATCAGATCAAGCGACGAAATCGACCGGAGCATGTTAAAGTCCAGTCTCGGATCATCTCGCAAGAAGACGGCGACATCGAGCCAACGTTCCGGGGAAACCCGGGCATGAGGGTGCGCACCCTCCAGCACGGAGTCGACAATCGCCTCACCGAACTGAGATTGCAGCAATGAGCAAATCTCTTCAGGTGCCACTTATCTGTCCTTATCTGAGTCGCGGGCTCAAAGCCCGCGCGGTCATCCCACCGCCGTTTCAGATCATCCTTCCTACGCGAGAGCCCTTTCCTTTGCCGTCGTCTGTCGTTTCTTGGCCCGCGTCTGGTGGCGGATCATATCCTGCAGCCGCATCAGACCCTCCAGCAGCGTCTCGGGACGCGGAGGACACCCAGGGACGTAAACGTCTACCGGAACGACCAAATCCACACCCTTGACCACGTGGTACCCGTATTTGAAATAGGGTCCGCCACCCACGGTGCACGCCCCCATGGCCATGACATACTTGGGCTCGGGCATCTGGTTGTACAAACGCTTGACCCGGCTGGCCATCTTGTAGGTCACCGTCCCCGCGACGATCATCAGATCCGCTTGCCGTGGTGTCGCACGGAAGGCACCAGCGCCAAACCGGTCAAGATCGAAGCGAGACGCACCGGCGGCCATCATCTCGATCGCGCAGCACGCCAGACCGAAGGTCATAGGCCACAGACTGTTGGCCCGCCCCCAGTTGATCGCCCAGTCCAACGAAGTGACGATTACGCCTTCCTCAAACCGGTTTTCGATCCAGCTCATCCGACAACTCCGAAACCTACCCGGTTGGCCCGGCTACGCCCGGTCGAAAGCAATGTAACCCGTCAAGAACTACCGACAGCAGCCGACGCCCCCTCCTCGAGAACCGAAGCACGTTCCTGCCCGCTTGTGGCTCGGACCCAGTTCAAGAAACCCGACTTCCATTCATAGAGGAACGGGATCGCGATCAACAAGAAGAAGACGAGAAACGCCCAGAACGCAGGTGCGCCCATCTCCTTGAAAACAACCGCCCAGGGCCACAGCAACGCCACCTCCACGTCAAACACAATAAAAACGAGGGCAACGGTGTAGAAACGCAGATCAAACTGGACCCATCCCTCGCCGATCGCCGGCTCCCCGCACTCGTACGGTTTGCCCTTGTCTGGACCCGGCATCTTCGGGCGGACAATGGAACCCACGAGCAGTCCGCCAAACCCGATCAGGAAACCCGCCACGACGAAAAGGACAATACCGAGCACCAGCTCGACGTTTGTATTGCCGTGGACGGCCGACGACTGTCCCACAGACGTAGAGACAATGATTGAGTGGAGCATGGTCGTCAGTGCAGTCATCGCAATACTCCCTTCACACCACGGTTCACGTGGTACCTCGTTATTCCTTTGCCTCAGCCGTCTCCTTCTCTTCTTCCTTGTCTTTCTTCTTTTTGGGCACCTCGGACGGTGTCAACGCGGCAAGCATCTTCTCGCGTCGCAGGGCAGTGTCACCGGTCAGCTTGTCGTCGGAATGGGTGAACTCGAGCCATTCGCGCTTGCGCTGCTGTGCCCACTCTGGTGGGTTGTCCGTCTGCATCCAGAATGGCTGCGGCGTTTGCAACCCTTGCTTCGCCAACTCCGTGAACTCCACGATCATGCTTCGGCGGTCATAGCCGGACATGTCGTGCAGATTGCCCATGTGAATGCAGCTTGTCGGACACGGCTCGGTGCACAATCCACAGAACATGCACTTGGCGTAATCGATCGCGTAACGGGTCATGGCGCCGCCGACGGCGATACCGGTTTCCTTGTCGACCTTCCGCGGTGCCGACTTGTCGATGTAGATGCAGTCAACAGGGCACGCTCGCGCACACTGGTCGCAGGCGATGCACTTCTCGATCTCATAGTAGTGGAAGCCACGATACCGGGGCTGAAGCACCGGAGCCACGTCGGGGTACTGCACGGTCACCGTCTTCGCGAAGCAGTACTTCAGTGACACGCGCATGCCAATAAGGATGGTGGAAACGGTTCTCCAGATGTCCTGGAAGTAGTCGCGAACCGGACTGTTTTGCATTCCAAATTCGGCTCAAAAACGTCTGGAAGCAGACACCCGCGCCAAGTGCCCGCCACTCTCTTTTGGTCAGCCAAGTCCGGGAATTCTATCCCCGGCGCCCGTAACCGGCAACAACGGCGCCAGCTTTCCCCTATTAACGAACCGTCTGCCGACAACCAAAGTGCTCTTCACTTTCTCACGTCATGCGCGGTATCACACTGTCTCGCCGGCCAGCAGATCCAACCGCAAGAGATTCAGCGCGGTCTTGCAGGCCCGATCGCGTATCTCGCCACGAGTCAGGTGCTCACCGAACAGCACGCGCTTTGCCCGAACTCCCCCAGCATATGCCATGCCGAAATAGACCAATCCGACGGGCTTGGCCGACGGCTGACCACCTGCGGTGGGGCGGCTGCCCCCGCTCGGCCCGGCGATCCCGGTGACCGAGAGTGCGAAGTCCGAACCCGCCGATGTCCTGCATCCGGACGCCATGGCCTTTGCGACCTGTTCGCTGACCGCACCCTGCTCAGCAATCAGCTCTCTAGGAACGTTAAGAAGCTGCTCTTTTGACTCGTTTGAATAGGTTACAAGACCCCGGAGAAAATAGGCGCTGCTGCCGGGCACGTCGGTCAGGCGTTTGGCCAACAGCCCTCCCGTGCATGACTCGGCTGTCGCGATTGTCAGACGGCGGGCTGTGAGCAGTCCCCCAACCGCCTCTTCGAGCGACGTGTCACCCTCTCCGAAGACTGCCCGGCCCAGCCGGCGTCTGATTTCACCCGCATCAGCGGCAACGAGCCTCTCCAACTTGGTAGGATCGACACCGCGCCCAAGCACCCGGACACTGATCACCGCCGCCGAGGCGGTTATGCCGACAAGCGGATTTCGATCACGGACCATGAGATCGCCCAACAGCTCCCCGACCTTCGCCTCGCTGATCCCGAAACACCGGAGCTGGGCCTCGCGGGTGCCCAGATCGCCCAGCGCCTCGCCAAGCAGCGGGTCGACTGAGCTACTGAACATGGCCTCCATCTCCGCCGGGACACCGGGAAGGGCGAACAGGTGCGTCTCTTCGCGACAACAGTGAATCCCCGGGGCTGTCCCCCGTTCGTTGGGAACTTCCTGACAACCCCTTGGGATCAGGGCTTGGACCCTGTTGGACTCCGGCATGGGCCGCTGCCATCGCTCAAAAAGCGAGCGAATCTGGGCAAGGGCCTCGGCGCACTCTTCGAGCGGCTGATCAATCGCTTGGGCCAGGGCTTCCCGGGTCAGGTCGTCCGGTGTCGGCCCAAGCCCGCCCGTGAGAATTACAAGTTGAGCCTGATCGAGGGCCTGTTGGATCACAGCCTGGATGCGCCCGACGTCATCTCCAACCGTCTGATGGGCCACGACCGTCGCACCTCGCTTCGTGAGCTCAGCCGACAACCAGGCGGTGTTGGTGTCGATGTTCTGCCCGGTCGTCAATTCCGTTCCGATACTGATAATGACGGCATCCATCGCACGGGCAGCGTAGCACGGAGCCGCGTCGTCACCAAGGGGACACGACGTAGTCCGACGGCCGCCCCTGTTGTATAGTCGCCCAAGTGCTGATGCTGTGGGCGTCGCGGATCAAGCGGCAGCACCAAGGAGTGAACGTGGGCCAGACCCAGAAGGCAACCGGGACGAAGGCACGGCCGACAACAGGGGTGCGCGTGCTATTCACCTGCGTCGGGCGGCGGGTTGAGCTTCTGAGCGCGTTCCGGCGAGCGGGGCAGCGTCTCGGTATCCGGCTGGAGATTCACGGTGCGGATGCGACCCGGCTTTCACCAGCCATCCAGCTCGTCGACAAGGCTCATATCGTGCCTCAGATCGCAAGCGGTCGGTACGTAGCTTCCCTCGTTCGGATCGCCAGGCAGGCGAAGATCGACCTGCTCATCCCCCTTATCGACACGGAACTGCTGGAGTTGGCGGCCGCCCTAGGCCGATTCGCCGAGGTCGGATGCATGGCGCTGGTCTCCGCACCCGCCGTGATCGAGACCTGTCGGGACAAGTTGGCCACCTTCCGTGCTCTGAAGGGTGCGGGAATTGACACACCCACGACCTGGTCCTGGGCGGAGGTCCTCAATAAGAAGCGGCATCGATTCCCCTATTATCTGAAACCTCGTGCGGGCAGCGCAGCCATGGGGAACTACGTCGTGCGCAACCGGGATGAGCTTCAGACCTTTGGACGGCGGGTGCCCGATCCCATCGTTCAGGAGTTCGTAGAGGGCACCGAGCACACCCTGGACGTGTACACGGGCTTCGACGGCAAGCCGCGATGCGTGGTCCCCCGGCGACGATTGGAGGTGCGAACCGGCGAGGTCAGCAAGGGGCTCATCGTCAAGGATCACGCCATCATGGAGGTTGGCCGACGTGTGGCGGAGGCGCTGGACGAATGTCGCGGTGTTGTCACCGTCCAGTGTATGGTTACACGACGTGGACGTATCCGGGTCATCGAGATCAATCCCCGGTTTGGTGGTGGAGCCCCCTTGGCGATCCACGCGGGAGCAGACTTCCCCAAGTGGATTCTCTCGGAGCTGATCGGCAAGAAACCGCGGATTAACCCGACCGGATTCCGCGACGATATCGCCATGCTGCGTTACGACGAATCGGTCTTCGTCCCGAACGCATCGCGATTCCTCAAAGATAGTTAAGCAAAGGGGTAGATGTACCCCGTCGAACCGCGGGTGACCCGTGAACCGTCCCCCTTCCCAGGGGGGACCACAGGGGGGGTGGAGAGCTAAGGAGAAGACGACGCGAGAATAGCACCAGAATTCCTAGGCACCCATGGCAAAGATCCAAGCCATCATCTTCGATCTTGACGACACGCTATACCCGGAGCGTGCGTTCGCCTTCAGCGGTTTTGACGCTGTAGCGAGAGCATTTCGGGATCAACTCGGCCAGCCGGAGTCCGCCGCGGAGCGGATGCGGCGGCTATTCGACACCGAGCATCGGCCGAGGGTGTTCAACGCGTTGCTTGAAGAGCGCGGACTGCCCGAAGATCAAGAGCTGATCCGCAAGATGATCGAGGCCTACCGCACGCATCAACCCGCGATCGCGCTGTATCCCGATGCCGATGCGGCTCTAACACAGCTCCGCGGACGGTACAAGCTTGGACTCATCTCCGATGGCCCGCCCATCACCCAACACAATAAGATCGACGCCCTTGGAATAAGAGACCGACTCGACGAGATCATCATCACTTCCGAACTGGGTCCCAACTGCGGCAAACCAGACCCCGCGGCGTTCAAACTGATGTCAGCGCGACTCGCTGTCGAATCATCTGCCTGCATGTACGTAGCCGACAACCCCGCCAAGGACTTCATCGCCCCCAACGCCCTCGGCTGGACCACGGTGCGAATCGTCCGCAGCGACGGCATCTACCGCCATGTTGCCGCTGCCCCCCGCGGCGAGCCGAACCACACGATCGACACGCTCGAAGAGTTGGCATGCCTAATCCAGTAACACAAATAGCATGCACGATCCGTAATGCCTATCAAGGAGTACATGTCGAAAACGTAACCTGAGCCGCGGGCTTGAGCCCGCGCGGATTTGCCGTGCAGGCAAACACGCGGCTGCGGTGATCGCGCAATGCGAAAAACGGGACCTGGGCTACGCACCCAAAATCCCACGGCAAGTCGTTTCGATGCAGTCGACAATCCTATCAACCTCGGGTGCAATCGGATCAGGCTCCACTTCGTACTCCCAGAAAACGCTCTGCGCTTCCTCCATCTGCTTGGTTAACCGCCGGTACTGTTCGTGGCTCAGTGTTGGCTGTTGCTGTTGCCTCCAAAGGCGAGCGAGCTGGCGGCTTGACCTAAACAGCTTTACACGAACCGCCCGCAAGTCCTTAAAGGGTTTCCCAGAGTCGCGCCCGTTCTGAGCCATAAAGCGGTAACGGAGCGAGTGAATTCGGGCGAAGAGCTCCTGCCGCTTCTGGTATCGTTCAATCAGGACGAACGCGGCATCCCGTGCCTCCTTTTCCTCCGGTGTTTCCTCGGGCGAGCTTTCTCGGGTCGAACCTTCCCCCTGCAAAGCGACCGGACTGCGAATCCACGAGACCACGTTTCTGGCCTCATAGAAGAGGGCGAGAATCTCTTCGGCCAGATCGATGCGTCTCCGCCCAACGTACTCACGCCGCCAGGCGTTGATCCCGTGGACAGCCACACCCGACGCGATGATGGCGGCCACTGATGCGATAATGGTTGAAGTGCTTTCAAGCATCGTTGTCTCACTCATTTCCGTAGTAATTGCCGAGACCGTAGTGTCTGCGGAGTGCACCAGCAACACTGGCGGGCGAGCCGCCAGTGACACACGCCTGCAGGCCCGACCGGCGTCGCTGCGCAGATCGTCGACGGTCTCTGCCAGCTTTACCTGGCGAGACGACATCTTCGTTGGCCCGCGGTCGGCGACAAAGGACATCGCCGGCAGCCAGATCGACATCCCGCGCTCCCGGCAAACGCCCAAGATCTTGCCGCGGTGACCCAGCAGGAACAGTACGTCAATGCTTGGCCTTCCGCACGGCCAAAACGGCGGCCAAATAGAACACAGTCTCCAGAACAACGAGAAAGAAGAACACCCCCGCCTTGACCATCCATCTCCCTAATGGATGCCTCTCCGCCCACGGCGTGATGTGCTCATGCAACCACGGTGTGAGGTGGACCAAATGCCAGAGCAGAAAGTACAGTGCAAGGGCAATGGCCACCCCGATTGCGACAGCGACCACCCAGCGCAAAACGCTGCCTGTCGGTCTCATGCGTCGGTTCTGTATTCCGGACACGCGCCTGTCACGTCGCCTGTCCCGTCATGGCCCCACTTGACGCATGACCTTTCTCAGCGCGGTCGCGGAGAGCCGAGGCCAGCCCGTCCTCCATGGCGTTGGCGACGTCGCCGCACATTTCGGCATGGAGCGTGTGATCTTTATCTCCGTAACCGCAGGGTCTATGGATTCGGGCCGGATGGAACATCGTAGCGGATGATGGCCGGCTCCGTTCCCTGACCACTGAGGGCGATGCGCGTGTATGATTGCTGGGTCAAGCCAAAGGCTGACACAAACGCGCAAAAGTCCTGAAGGTCAACGTCGTTGTCGCCGTCGAGACCGAACACCGCAAGGCATTCGCTCGACGACGGCGACGGGTCCGGGCCCGATGCGTCCAGGCAAGAAACCAGCGCGTCGTAGTCATCTACATCGAGCATTCCATTGCGGTTCCAGTCACCACCAGTCTCCAGGCCGTGGAACGCCAGAATTCTTGCGGCTACACCCACAAGGGCGGCAGGCTCACTATCTGGGCCGCAGACTTGGGCACTGGCGATCCCGTCAATCCTGGCCATGCCCGTGTCACTCTGGAGATACTCCCGCAAGAGGTGGTTCGGAGGATCGTACGTACTCACCAGCTTCTGATCCCAACAGGTGATGCAACGAGTCGTGCCCGAAAACTCGACACCATACATGTTCGTGACGCTGAATCTAGCCTTGGTTGTGATCGGGCCGTCACCGTCCTGTCGCAGGTCCTGACTTACAGGCATCAGAGTCAGGTCCGTATCCACTCGAGCCACGGGCGGCCCTCCAGGGAACGACCACGGGCCTGACGCCGTGAAGTTGAGTATCAACACGCCCGGTGGCAGCGTAAACTCATTCCCATCGAGTCGCAGTGTTCCGGGCTCGGGAAGTACTTCGCCTCTTTCCCCTTGCAGCGCCTGAAACGCGTGGGCACTGTACTCCCAGCCGGTGCCATTCTGATAGTCGGCGATTAGCGCACTACCGGTCAGATAGTTCCAGTTGATCTCACGACCGAACTCGTCGACCGCCCAGGCGTAGACGAAACCGCGAAGCATGCGTCCGCCGGGGTTCTCGGAGTCTGGGCGGCCGGGAGGAGCACCCGGATCCAGCACCGTGAATGGGCAACCCCCTGGCAGTCCGGTCCGCGCTGACCAGTAGGTCGACTCGTATCGGCCCAGCCTGATCATGCAATCGCTACGGCTGCACCCGGGATGGCCCCGTTCCAGCAGCCTCGGCGGGTCTCCGCCAAACACCGGGTCCAGCGGCAGATCACCGTTCACGAAGTACATCTGGACGGACACACCGGTGACGTAGCCGTTGGCAAGGTTGAGGATCGTGTCTTGGATGACTCCTCCGCTGGAGTCCCACTTGATTTCCACATTTGGAAAGAGCAGAAGGCTCCCAGGCTGGGTAGCGTCAGCCGACGCCGCGTGAGCGAGCGGCAGGATGGAGAGCGCGCCGAATGCAAAGATACTCAGCGTTAGAATCTTGCGTGCGTACATCTTTTCGCCTCCGAAGGGTTTTGGAAAGAGCCCGTGACTGAAGGCTCCGCCAGCCCCCAGTCGCTCGGGTATTGTAGCGGTACCTTCCCCGCACGAAAACTCCGTTCTTTTTGCCCGTCCACGGCACGCGGTCTGACGTGTGCAAAACGCCAGGGACGCTCTGGGACGCTGCCGGCGACGTCTAAGGCGCGGCGCTCACGCTCGCCGAACCGTCGTTCCGCATTCCGGGCACACGCCGCTGACGTTGCCGGTGAGGTCGTATCCACAGTTGACGCACCGCCCCTTTCGCGCCCGTCGCCAGCGACGAAGCGGGCCATGGACGAGGGTAACGGTCGGGTACGCTCCCAAGAGAACGAGCGGCGTCCATAACGATCCTGCAAGCATCCGGCTAACCAGGGCCCGCTTTGTGTCGTCAGGCCGAGCCTGGCGAATCGGAGACGCTACCCGATACAGCCCTACGCCTCCGGACGACCAGCAAGCCCCCTAGCGCCAATAGACCCACGGTCGTAGGCTCAGGGACTTCAACGCCAACGCTATGCCTGTTTCCTGCGGCAATGGCGACGAACTGAACGTCTAGGGGGACATTCAGTTGCCCGTGATTGTTGCTGCCCCACGCCGCAATAGTCCCATCACCCCTCAGTGCCAAGCCGTGTCCGAATTCGCCTCCAATTGAGATGGCAACAAAATCGTTGCCTTGCGGCGCTCCGCTGACGACTCCGAAATCATCGTCCCCCCAAACCACCACAGATCCGTCAGCGCGCAGTGCTGCCGAGTTGGACCCTCCGGCAGCAACAGCAACATAATCGTTCCCAATCGGTGTGCCGGACACTTCATCGAAATCGTCGCGACCCCAGGAAACCAATGACCCATCTGCCCGCAGCCCCACGGCGTGCGCGTATCCAGCGGCAATAGCGATCAGGTCCTGTGCATCCGGTGCATCGCCAATCACACTGTAATGGTTCAGCCCCCAGCCAACCACGGAACCATCGCTCCGCAGGGCCAAACTGAAACGCTCTCCCCCGGCGATGCCCAGAAAGTCATTTCCTTCGGGCACATTGCATTCCCCGAAGGGGTTATTGCCCCAAGCCGCAAGGGAACCATCTGCCCGCAGCGCGATGTTGTGTTCATGTCCAGCGGCAATCCCGACAAAATCGCTTCCCGACGGGATCTCCACGAACGGTTCGCCGAGAAAGTAGCTTCCCCAGTCGACCAGGGTCCCATCTTCTCGCAGTGCTGAGGCATGGATATGCCCGGCGGCAACAGCAACAAAGTCATTCCCTTGGGGCACATTGGGGATACCCCACGCCGGGGTGCCCCAGGAATGGATTCGACCTGCTCGAGCAGGAACGGCGGCGCTAGAGAACGAAATACATACAACCGAGATGGCTATGACGAGATCCTTCACAATGCTTCCTCCTTACTCGTCCCATGAACGGGGATTCCCCAATCACTGTCTCCGCAACGAGGACTGTACCCCAGCAGGGGATTCCGTGGCAACTCAGGGCCGCAAATGGACCGTGGAATCCTGTCCGTTTGCCCGTTGCGCCCGGGTGTCTGGGGGCGTCTGCTTTCCGCGCCACGTCTCTTCCCCTGTTTGTTGGCAGGCCCGACCATCATCTTCCACGCCGGCTCCCAGCTTCTTCATCCAGGCGTACCCATCATCCAGCTCTCGACAGTCGGGATGGACGCCGAGCTACCAGATCCACACGAGGATAGCGTCGAAGGCGTCGCGTCACGGTTGACAGCACTGGTCTCTCTCGATCGCTCCGGCGCCGCCGCGCGTCTGTAAGGCGCCGAAAGGTGGTCCGTGGTCTTCTTCCCGAAATGCCTGGCAAAAGATCCAGCGCTTTGGCACGCGCCACAACCGCGGTCCCATTTCCGAGAGGTCGGCCACCCCCTGCTGGAGCTCTGATACCAGTTTCAGTATAAATGTGCCGCTACGCGCAGCTCTGAGCCGCTGGCTTAAGCCTGCGCGGTTGCACGAACGCAGTTCAGCCCCACGCACCCCAATCGGCATACTCAAACTAAAACCGGTATGGCTCAGTTGTATGATCCGTCTTGGCCATTGGCGGTCCTTGCTTTATATGATTCCATTGCTTAATTAGATGCGCATCGACTTCGGATGGGATTTGCGTCCTCCCACGACCCGGCGTGACCCGGTTCTAGCGGACACATCAGCGCTGCAGCGGGTCATGGACAGACCTGAAGATTTCCTGAGCCGGGCGATCCTTGTAGTTCAACAGTGCCGGTAGCTGGCACGAGGCGATCCGTTTGCCTTCCGAGGCCATCAAGGTCGCGTAGGCGTCGATTCCAGCAACAACCCGGTCACCCGGGTGGCCGGCGTATCGCGATAACCACCCGGCCACAACATTCGCGGCTGAGGCGGCGTAAGCGAGCGCTGTTACATGGGGTGGATCAAACGCTTGCAGCGTCGCGAGCTGCATTTCCACAACAGACGGGAGCGGGCAGGCGGCCGCTACGGCGCAGAGGGTGTCGTAGTCGCGCTGGGAAGCGGTAGGCTCGGCACGTAGGAAGCACATGGCTTCTCGGCCGGTTAGACGCTCCACGCGCACACCACACAGCTCAATGCCCCCGGCTTCATTCACCCGGTGAATCTGATAGGCCATTCCGTGACGGTAGGCGCGAGACTCGCGTAGAACACACAGTTCAGCGGCTGTATACCCTACGGAGACGTGCGTTCCGAAGTCGTAGACGTACAAACCGACGTAGCGCTCAGGTTCGGGAATGGATGGGAATCTCATGGCTTTTACGTGTACGGTCTCATCAGTCTGATGATGACAGTTTGAGACGCACGAACCGGCGTTTGCCTCGCTGGAGAATGTCACCCGAGCGGATCTCGATCGGGGTCATTGCGTCCTCGATCACTTCTCCATTCAGTCGGATGCCCCGCTCCCCGACAATCCGCCGACCTTCACTGCGGGAACTCTCGAAATTGCAGGCCAGGATCAGATCAAGCGGTACGATCTTGCCGTCCTGAATCTTGTCAGGAGGTAGCACGACCTCCGGAATCTCATCGGGTAGCCCTCCTCCTCCTCCGCTGTATACGCGGCGAAACTCCCGGGCCGCTGCGTCAGCGGCGCTGACTGAGTGATACTGGGCGACGATGGTCTTGGCTAACTGCTCCTTGCTGTCACGCGGGTTGCAGTGACGAAAATCCGTCAATCTGGTGATGTCGGCTTCCGGCACATCCGTGAGCAACTCGAAGTAGGATCGCATCAGCTCGTCGGGGACGCGCATCACCTTCCCGAACATATCGCTGGGCGAGTCTGTTACGGCGATGTAATTTCCCAGCGACTTACTCATTTTCTCTCGCCCATCGGTACCGACCAACAGTGGGAGGACCATCACGATCTGGGGATCTTGCCCGGCGTTTCGCTGCAGGTCGCGTCCGCACAGGTTGTTGAAGGTTTGATCGGTCCCTCCGAGCTCGACGTCCGCCTCGATCGCCACGCTGTCCCGGGCTTGCATCAAAGGGTAGAGCAGCTCATGTAGGTAGATTTCCTTGTCCTCAGCCTGCCGCTTGGCAAACGTGTCCCGTTCCAACATGCGGGCGACGGTCATCTGGCTCATCAGTTTGATTATGTCCGCACAGGTCAAGGGGGTGAGCCACTCGCTGTTATGACGGACTTGAAGCTTGTCCTCGGATAGGTCCAGAACCTTGCCGGCCTGGGCGAGATAGGTCTGGGCATTCGTCTCGATTTCCTCTTTGGTCAGAACGGGACGCGTCTTTGATCGACCCGACGGATCGCCGATCATGGCGGTGTAGTCGCCGATGATCAAAACCGCATTGTGCCCGAAATCCTGAAACTGGCGAAGTTTGCGCAAAACGACGGTGTGGCCTAGTGTCAGATCCGGTGCCGTCGGGTCCATGCCAAGCTTGACGCGAAGACGCTTGCCCGCAGCCAGGCGCTGCTCGAGCTCCGCGGCTGTGTAGACACCGTCACATCCTCGCAAGAGGGCATCCAACTGCTGGTACACGGCGGTCTGTTCCATAGCGTTCCTACGTTAAGGGGGCACCATTGAGCTGGACTCGCTCAATATTTGTTGCGAGCCCGGTGCTCGCCTCGATTGATACGATGACACCGCTGAGTCGCACGTCATCCGTTGCCACGTCAAAAGGGGTCGGGACCCCACTGATCATCGACTTCATAACGCGCTCTTTATCCCGTCCGAGCACTGAGTCGTACGGTCCTGACATGCCCAAGTCGGTTACGTACGCAGTGCCTTTGGGTAGGACTCGCTCGTCCGCTGTCGGCACGTGCGTGTGGGTGCCAAACAGGATGCTGACGCGGCCGTCCAAGTGCCACCCCATGGCCACTTTCTCGCTGGTGGCCTCGGCGTGCATATCGACAATGATGATTTTGATGTCTTTGGGGATCGCCGCCAGCACTCGGTCCATCGCGGCAAACGGGCAGTTGGCGGGAGGCTTCATAAACAACCGCCCCAACACGGAGACCACGGCCACTCGCTGATTCGAAGCTGTCTCGAAGACGACGTATTCCTTACCTGGTGCCCCCGTTGGGAGGTTGACTGGGCGCACCATCTGCTGGGTGGTTTCCAGGACGGGTATGATCTCTCGCCGGCGATAGATGTGATCGCCCAGGGTTACGACGTCCACCCCGGAGCCGATGATCTTCTCAAAGATGGCGGGTGTGATTCCGGAACCACCGGCGGCGTTCTCAGCGTTTGCGACGACGAAGTCGATTCGGCGTTCATCAACGAGTGCCGGTAGCAACTCGCGCAGGATACGTCGGCCGGGTCCCCCGACAACGTCCCCAACGCAAAGAACGCGCAGCTCCATGGTGATTTCCTGGACTACCGGCGATCAGCCCGTGTCACAGCGGGTCCCGGTTGACGCAACACCTTGGCCCGGGGCTTGGTTCCAGCCTGCACACCCTGGCGCGGGGAGGGACCCGCTGACCACCCTAATGGGCATGGGCGACGGCGCGAACCTCCCGAAGAACCGTCACCCGGATTTCGCCGGGGTAGGTCATCTGCTCCTCGATCTTACGGGCGATGTCCCTGGCCAGCTTCGCCGCAACGGCGTCGTCTACCCGTTTGGCATCGACGATGACACGGATTTCACGGCCTGCCTGGATCGCAAACGCCTCCTTGACGCCCGACGGCTCCTTGGCGATGTCCTCGAGTTGCTGAAGGCGCTGTATATATCGTTCCAGTGACTCACGCCGTCCACCTGGACGAGAGGCGCTGATGGCATCGGCGGCCATGACGATGGGCGTGTACGGACTGGTCGACGGAATGTCACCGTGGTGCCCCTCAATCGCGTTTAGGACCTCGGGCCGCTCGTTGAACCGCCTGCAGAAATCAGACCCGATCTTCTGATGGCTGCCCTCAACTTCATGGTCGATGGCCTTGCCGATGTCGTGAAGCAGCCCGCATCGCCGCGCCAACCGGCCATCCAAACCAAGCTCATCCGCAATTGCCTGGCACAGAAACGCCACCTCGAGGCTGTGCTGAAGAACGTTCTGTCCGTAACTGGTGCGGTACTTGAGGCGGCCGAGCAGGTCGAGTTGCTTGCGATGCAAACCACCGATGCTTGCCTCAACAGCGGCCTTTTTGCCCGTGTTGATGACCTCCTCGTCCACCTCTTTGTGGACCTGAGCCACCAACTCCTCGATGCGTCCGGGATGGATGCGGCCATCCTGGATGAGTCGCTCCAGCGAGCGCCGTGCAACTTCCCGCCGCACTGGATCGAACGCGCTGACCAGCACGACCCCCGGCGTGTCATCCACGATGACGTCAACACCGCTGGCCTTCTCGAACGCGCGGATATTCCGGCCTTCACGGCCGATCACCCGACCCTTCATCTCATCAGAAGGGATGTCTACGGTCGACACCGTACTGTCACACGTGTGCTCACCCGCGTACCGCTGGATTGCCGTTAGCGTGATCTCACGCGAGCGCTGAAGGGCTTCGTCCCGAGCCGTAGCGAGTGTTTTTTCGATCAACTCAGCCGAGTCGTGCTCCAGTTCGACCGAAAGATCGCCCAGCACGGTGCGCCTTGCCTCGTCGACGGTCATGCCGCTCACCTTGAGCAGTCGCTCACGCCGTTCACCCACGAGTGACTCGGCCTCCCGCTCTCGCTTCGCTACCTCGTCGGCGCGAGTAGCCACCCGTTTTTGTGCTTGCTCAAGGTTCCGTTCCTTGATGGCGAGCGTATCGAGCTTCCCCTCCAGGTTGTCCTCACGCTTGGCGAGGCGTTTTTCGATCTCCTTCAACTCCGCGCGCATCTCGTTCGCTTCCGTGCGGAGCTTCTCTTGCGCCTTGACGTGCTCAGCCCTGGCGTCGACTTCCGCCTCTTTGCGGAGAACCTCCGCCTCTACCTTTGCCTCGGATACGATGCGCTCGGCTTCATCCCGTGCTTCGGCATGTCGCTTGCGGTCGTACCTGCGAATGACAATGTAGCCACCCAGCAGAGCGACAATCGCGCTGACCGCGCAGCCCAGTGCCAGGATCGCCAACTCTCCCGGCGTCTGCGCTAGTGTCGCTGCGATGAATAAAGTGTTCATAAAGCGTGGCCCGCTCCAGAAACAATGTCCGAACGTGCCAGGCAAACCTGGGTCGCGTTCAGCTTACCGGCCGACGCTCGCGAGAGTCCGCGAGCTTGGCGCGCTTAATTACTTCTTGACAACATGGTGAGCGAGTGGGGCGGGGACTCATGCAGCGCCGTTCGCAGACTTGGGGCGACGGTCAACCGCGGCACAACGGGGTGAAACGTCTCTGACAGCCTGATCACTCTACGCGCGCAAGCCACCTCCTAGGGTCGATTGCGGGACAACGGCTGTCTGTTTCATGTTGACCCAAACGTATCTCTCAACGCCGCGCAGGCGTAAATACGTCGAAATCGCGTCCTGGGGTCAACGCCTTTCAGCGAATCGTTAGAACAAGCAGGTGCTCCTCGCGTAGCGAGAGCGTAACCTTGCGCCTCGAAAGCGTCCGATCAGGGTCAAGAGAACCCTCTAACCCTGCCCCAAGTCTTAGGAACCTTGCCCAGATGGGCCCACACCGGCCGTCGCTCACTCTTCCCCCGGATTCGACCGGGCACAACGGACGGCGAATCTTCTCCTTAAAGTCAGAACAGCAGTTTGTCTTGTCCTGCCATTCAGTAATAATTCAAGTGGCAGTGTCCAATTCGTCGCGCAACCAGCGTGCGCAGCTAAACCTTCCCATAATATAATTGGCAATTACCCATTGTCAACAGCTGTGCACAGCCCTGCTGGAAGCTGAAATCTCGACGTCGGCGCGGTTCAACGATCATTCCAGCCGCTCGCGCATACGCCACAGTTGAGCGTCAAAACCTTATCCTCAGAGTGCAGCACCGGTATGTCCGTCTTCTGATCCCATCTACCCCTCGTTTATTG
>CAYOQG010000018.1:0-33986 GCA_964405925.1 uncultured Phycisphaeraceae bacterium
CTCCAGACCGTCGGCCAAGGTGAACGCCAGTTCCTCGGCCGCCGATGCACCGGCTTCTCGAATGTGATAGCCGCTGATGCTGACCGTGTTCCATTGCGGCATGTGCTCAGTGCAATACTCAATCGTATCGACCACCAGCTTTACGCTCGGTTCAGGCGGGAAGACATATTCATTCTGAGCATGAAATTCCTTGAGTATGTCGTTTTGAAGCGTGCCGCGGAGCTTTTCGAGCGGTACACCCTGCTCTTGCGCAACTGCTGCATAGAAGGCCAAAAGAATTGCTGCCGGGGCGTTGATGGTCATGCTCGTACTGACACAGCCAAGATCGATCCCGTTGAACAGACGTCGCATGTCCGCAAGACACGCAATGGCTACTCCGCATCGACCGACCTCGCCTAGTGCCAAGGGATCGTCGCTATCTCGTCCCATCAGCGTGGGCAGATCAAACGCCGTACTCAGACCGGTTTGACCGTGTTCGAGCAGGTACTTGAAACGCTGGTTGGTGTCATCCGCGGACCCGAACCCGGCGAACATCCGCATCGTCCACAGCCGCTCGGTGTACATGGTACCATGTGGCCCACGCGTGTAGGGGAACGACCCCGGTTCGCCAAGCGCTTCTTTCGGATTGAACGCGCCCAAATCCTCCGCGTCGACCCAGCACTTTGGCTTCCGGTCGCTTTCTCTTCTTCCAGACGAACCCACGGACGGCTTCAGGCTCATAAACTCGGTCACTCCTCCATCCACGCCGCCGGCCGCTTTTGGAGGAAGGCCCCAATGCCTTCACGACAGTCTGTGGTGTGGAAGCAGTCGGCGAACGCGGTCAGGTCGTCCATATCCCGTGACGCACGCTTAGCCAGGGCGACGGCTGAAGGGGCAGCCCGATGGAACATCTTGCAGAAAGCCGCCACGCGATGCCCGAGGTCGTCCGCAGAGTTGACGATCTCGTCCACCAGGCCGAACGCCAGGCCATCCTCGGCCGAGACGGGCACGCCGGACAAATAGAGCCTCTTGGCGTGCGATTGCCCGACGAGCTTGGTGAGCCTCGGTATCCCATTCCATCCGGGTATCAGTCCCAGCGTCACCTCGGGGAGTCCCAACTTGGCGGACTTGACGGCGATCCGGAAATCGCACGCCAGTGCCAACTCCAGGCCACCACCCAGTGCGGCACCATTGATGGCTGCGACGGTGATGGAAGGGAGGGACGCGAGGTCGTTGAAGATCCCTTGGCCGACCGATGCGTACTCGCGCGCATCATCGGCGTTGTAGTTCTGCATCGCCTTGATATCAGCACCGGCGATAAAGACCTTTCCCTCAGCCTGTATGGCGGTCGTGCGGACCTTCGAGGCCGTCTTCACTTTTGCCAACGCCGCCCCGAAGCTCTGCAGCACATCCGGTGATAGTACATTCAGGCCTTCCTCAGTCCGGAGCGTGATCGTCGCGTGTGAACCTTTGATGTCGACGCGAACTTGTGTATTACTCATAGCGATAGAAACCGTGTTTTGTTTTTCGACCTAATCTTCCAGCCTTGACCATTTTACGCAAAAGCGGGCACGGGCGGTAGCGGTCCTCGCCCAGGTCCCGATGAAGCACTTCCAAGATGTCCAAACAGACGTCCAGACCAATCAAATCGCCCAATGCCAACGGGCCCATGGGGTGATTCATGCCCAGTTTCATGATTTCGTCGATCGCTTCCGCGCGGGCGACGCTTTCCTGGAGGGCGAAAATCGCCTCATTAATCATAGGCATCAGGACGCGGTTGGATACGAAACCGGGGCTATCGTTGCACTCGACGGGTGTCTTGCCGACGGCTTTGGCGAGTTCGATTGTCCGTTCGCAGGTCTCGTCGGAAGTCTGCAAGCCGCGAACGACCTCGACGAGCTGCATCAAGGGGACAGGGTTAAAAAAGTGCATCCCGATGAAGCGATCCGGCCGCTCGGTTGCCGCCGCAAGCTGGGTGATGCTGATGCTGCTGGTGTTGGTGGCCAGGATGCCATCATCTGTCATCAATGATTGCACGCTCTTGAGAGCCTCGATCTTGGGCTCGGGATTTTCGATCACAGCCTCGATAATCAGCGGGCACGCTTTGATGTCGGACGTCTTCTTCACGGTGTGTATTTTTTCCTTGGCTGCGGCTGCGTCATCGGCGGCGAGCTTGCCCTTCTCGACCGCACGATCCAGCATCTTGCTGATCTGTCCGGTGGCTGATTCCAGTGCCGCAGGTATGACGTCGTGCATATAGACGTGAAACCCAGCCTGGGCGAAGACCTGAGCAATTCCACGCCCCATCGTCCCCGCGCCGATGACAGCGATTTGTTTCTCCCGTTCTTTGGCCATAATGAAAACTCCTTAAACCCCGAGGTCCAATGAGAGGCGGTTAAATCCCTGTCCCGCCGCGAGGTTTCTTGGTCCGCCGTGCGGACCCATTCTGCATGCGCGTATCGTGATCGGCATCGCGGAGCTTACGCATCTTGTGCCTTTCATGATGATTCACTCGGCAATGCTACCTCCAACTCCTTCCATAGGATCGGCAGCTTTTCCGTAATGACAAGCCACACGAGGTCGGGATCAAGACTGTGGTATCCGTGAACCAGTACGTGTCGGAATCCGATGATGCGGCTATGCTCCGTGAACCCCTCAGCGGCTTTAGGATCGAGCGCTTCGAGCTGCAGCATCGCTTCGCCGATGACCTGCAACTCGCGTTCGACCGCCCCGCGAAAGACGCGATCATCCTTGTACCGATCTACGGTCTCGTTTCGCGTCAGCTCCAGAAGGAACCGGCACGAGTCCAACATGTCGAACATGAATTTCTTGGGGTTACGCCGCATAGATGGTTTTCCGAGTCGCGTCAACTTCCCTTATGAAGTAAGGATTGCGCATCGTATGGGGTTCAAGTAAGTCCACCTTTCGGCCAAAGAGGGTGCCCAACTGCTCCCAAAGGCCAAAGTAGGCCTCGTAGTGGGCTGCCGGCTCAAGCGGCAAGAATTCGACCAGAAAGTCGAGGTCGCTCGTGTCGGGATCGAAGGTGCCGTCTGCGGCGGACCCGAATACTTCCAGTTGCCGAACGTGGTAGTCTCGACAAAGGGCTTTGAGGTTGTCCATCTGTGCGTCGATGACGTCGATCATGGCTCAACCCTTTCGGACGGACCACATCCAACCCTACGCCCGCGCAGGCTAAAGCCTGCGGCTCGGGACGATCGACACCCGACTACGCGATCCCCCGGGCGATGACCAGACGGTGGATTTCGCTGGTTCCCTCGTAGATCTCCGTGATCTTCGCGTCGCGCAACAGGCGCTCGACCGGATAATCGCGACAATAACCGTAACCGCCGAACACCTGCACCGCATGGTTGGCGGACTTGGAGGCCACTTCACTAGCGAACAGCTTGGCCATGGCGGCAGCCTGTCCGTGTTCCTTGCCCGTATCTTTCAGCCATGCCGCACGATACAGAAGCGTCCGCGCCGCCTCGACACCCACCGCGATATCTGCGAGTTTCATCTGAATGGCCTGGAACTTCCCGATGGGCCTGCCGAACTGGACTCGTGTCTTGGCGTACTCCGTCGCCTCGTGAAGGCAGGCTTCGGCAATGCCCAATGCTTGGGCGGCGATCCCAATCCGGCCACCATCAAGCGTTGTCAAGGCGACACGTAGACCTCGGCCCCGCTCGCCCAAAAGCGCGTCCTTGGGCACGACGCAATCCTCGAAGATAAACTCGGCTGTCGACGAGCAGCGAATCCCGAGCTTCTTTTCGAGCTTGCCGACTTGGAAGCCGGGTGTCGAAGTTTCGACAATAAAGGCGCTTAACTTTCGTTTCGGATCGTCAGGATCGGTGACGGCGATCAGCACCATCACCCCAGCCTGTGCCCCGTTGGTCACGAAGATCTTGCTGCCGTTGATGTGCCACCCGTCATTCTCGAGTTCGGCCCGGCAGATCGCAGCGCCGGCGTCACTGCCACTGCCCGCCTCAGTCAGTGACAGGCAGCCGATCACCTCGCCCGAGGCCATCTTGGGCAGGTATCTCTCTTTCTGCTCCGTCGTCCCGAAAAGCATGATCGGATCGACACAGAGCGACTGGTGAGCGCTTAAGAGCACACCCGTACCCGCGCACGCCCGGGAAATCTCCTCGACGACGATGGATGACTCAATCGTGCCGAGACCGGCGCCTCCGTATTGCTCTGGAATCGTAATACCGAACACGCCGAGCTCCGCAAGCTGGGCGAGCAGCTCACCGGGCATCTCCGCGGTTTCGTCGCGATCGGCAGCTCCCTTGGCAACCTCTTTCGTCGCGAAGTTGCGCATCTCCTGCTGCAACATGCGTTGATCTTCGTTGAATTCGAAGTCCATGGGTGATGTCCTTACAGGTCAAGTAAGTGGCGGGCAATGATCATCCGCTGGATCTGGCTGGATCCCTCACCGATCTCACAGAGCTTGGCATCACGCATGTACCGCTCTACGGGCACCTCTTTGGTATATCCCATGGCACCATGGATCTGGATCGCGTTGACACCCGCGCGAGTTCCGACTTCACTGGCAAACAGCTTGGCCATCGAGGCTTCGATGTTGCAGGGTTTACCGGAGTCAGAGAGAACCCCCGCCTGATACGTCAGCAATCGGGCAGCGTCGATCTCCATAGCCATGTCCGCCAACATGAACTGCATGGACTGGTGCTCGAAGATGGGCTTGCCAAAGGCGACGCGCTCCTTCGAGTATGCGAGCGACTCCTCGAACGCCCCCCGCGCAAGACCCACAGACATGGCGGCGATCGTGATTCGGCCGCGTTCGAGGACCTTCATCGAATCGATGAAACCGTGATTGAGCTCGCCGCAAAGGTCTTCCTTCGGAATCCGGCAGTTGTCGAAGGTCAGACCTACCGTGTCCGAGCCCCGCATTCCCATCTTGTCTTCTTTGGCGCCGATTTCGAATCCGGGTGTGCCGCGGTCGACGATGAATGCGCTAATGCCCTTGGGCCCACCCTCGGGGGTCGTCTTGGCCATCACCACGAAGACACCTGCGTAATGTCCATTCGTAATCCATTGTTTAGCCCCGTTGAGGACCCACTCTTTGCCCTCGAGTTTCGCGGTGGTCGTCAGAGCAGCTGCGTCACTGCCGCAGCCGGGCTCCGACAAGCCCCAGGCCCCGAGGAACTCGCCCTTTGCGAGAGGTGGGAAGTACTTGGCCCGCTGTTCTTCGTTGGCGGCGATGATCAAGTGGGCACAGCAGAGGGCGTTATGGGCGTCGAGCATCAACGCCGTCGCCCCGCAATGTCGAGCGATCTCTTCCATGATCACCGCAGCGCCAAGATCGCCGAGCCCCGCACCTCCATACTCGGGCGGGATGAAGATGCCCAGGAAGCCCGCTTCACCCAGTTTGGCTACAAGCTCCCTGGGGATGTCCTGCTCCCGATCCCACGTCCGGGCGTAGGGAGCTATTTCCTCTGCGGCAAAGCGCCGAGCCATGTCCTGGAGGGCTACGAGATCTTCGGGAAGTTCAAAATCCATTGGCTACCCATCCTGGCGTCGGAAACCGCGACGCCGCGCTAGTCTCTGTCCCACGTACGGCAAGTGAACCGCATGATAGGATGCTACGCCGTTGCGGTCACGTCTTACGCCTGCTGTTGCCATCAATTCCCATGCCAAGGTTAAAGTGCCGAATCGTCTGCCTACTCTGCGTTGACCGGACTGGACCGGACGGGCGCGGTGTCCCGGGGTGATGTCCCGGCTAGTTGAGCCCGCGCGCGATCACAATACGCTGAACCTCGCTGGTGCCCTCGTAGATGGTGGTCACCCGAGCATCTCGATAGAGCTGCTCGACGCGGCACTCCTGTACGTATCCCGTTCCCCCGTGCACCTGCACGGCGCGGTAGGCGATGCGATTCGCCGCCTCGCTTGCATAGAGCTTCGCCATCGAGCTGGCGACCCGATCCGGGTTTCCTGCATCGACCCTGGCTGCAGCCCGCCAGATCAAGACCTTGGCTGCCTCTAGCTCGACCGCACTTTCAGCAATCTTGTCACCGACAGCCTGAAACTTCCCGATCGGACGTCCGAACTGCTCGCGCTGCCGCGCATAACTCACCATTTCTTCGAGACAGGCTTCAGCGATCCCCGTTGCCTGCACGGCGATCCCGATCCGTCCCAGATTCAGGCTGGATAGAAAGACCTCCAACCCATTGCCGCGGTCGCCGATCAGGAATCGGTCTGGGACAAACACATCCGTATAGCTGACCACCGCGAGGTCGCTGCCGCGGATGCCCATCTTCCCGTGAATCTTGGTCCGTTCGAGCCCGGGCTCATTTCCGTCCACGAGCACAGCACATAGAGCCTGCTCCGGGTCTGCACCCTCTAGCCGGGCCAACGTCAGAAACCACCGCCCGTGGAGCCCGTTGGAAATCCACATTTTCTCGCCATTGAGGCGATATCCACCCTCGACCTCCCGGGCGCTGAGGGTTACGGCTTTTGCATCGCTTCCTGCCCCGGCTTCGGACAGGGCGAAGGCAGCGAAATTGTCTGCGCTTCCCCACGTCGGCAGACATCCGACCCGCACATCCTCTGTGGCGCACTCGTTTAGGATCGATCCGACCATGCTGTGGACCGAGATGGCTACCGCAGCAGAAGGCGAGCATACGGCGATCTCGTGAAGAATCGCGGCGTAGGTTGCATAAGAGCATCCCAGACCGCTCAACTCCTCGGGAATGACCAGATTCAGAAAGCCCATCTTGGCCAGCGCCGGCAGGACCTCGCCGATTGAGGACTCGCCGGCGTCCCATTTTCGGTCGAGGGGAAGGAGCTCGTTCCGGGCATAATCGCGGGTTGCTTCGATGAAGGCTGCATCGTCCTCGCTCAGCTCAACGTGTTTCGGGGCTAAGGGCATAGGGATTCGTGAATCCTCCGAGTGATCCGGGAAGACCCGACACCGCCTCCACCTTTGGCTGAACGGTCCGGTCCGACTTAGCGGCAGCCACGCCCTGCCGTTGGGGCTGCGAGTATAGTGGTCCTTCCAAGAGGGTCAAACACGGGCGGCGGGTCGACCGCATGTGCTCGCAAAGCCATGGGAGATCGTCGAGAGGTTGATCAACGCCCCGCCCCAAGACGAACTGCGCACCGATCGGAACGAACGGGGTGGATTGTACGGCGATTGAGACGCCTTTCCCGACCCCGGACCGATCGGGCTCGAGCAGCCAGCCAAACCGGACGGGATGGGCTTGTGTGGCATCGCTCTTGCCGGTGCCCCAAGCACAGTGGATCAGCGGAGCGGTCAAGCCGGTTAACCACCGCCGCGTCGGCCCTGCGTGGCGGGTCTGGTGACCCCGGAAACCAAGACATAGGGCGGTGTTTCATGCTGGTAGAGAGAGGAGTCCGTTTCATGGTTCTGAGGCATTGCCGATGCATCTTGGGCAAGGTTGTACCCTTTTTGATCGTCATCGCGTCCGCCGCGGGTATCGCCCTGGGGGCGGAGCCGGGTGTGACCACTTCCGCCAACGATTCTTCGAGGCTGCTTGCGTTGCGCGCAGATCCACCTGCTCCGGCAGCCGGGGCAACCGAGGTCGCCAAGCCGCGGGAGCCCTACGACATCTGGACGACCAAGTGGCTCGGCGGCGATTGGGGCGGTCTGCGCACTCAGTGGGATCAGCAGGGCATCCACACGTCGTTCGTTCTCACGACCTCCTACGCTCAAAACCTCAGAGGTGGTCTCAACACCCACAACGCCGTCGCCTTCTCCGGTGATTGGCGTATGAATCTGACCCTCGACTTCGACGAGATGGGCTTGATCCCTGGCGCATTTTTCTTCATCCGCGGCAAGTCGAGCTGGAACAACGGTGTCGACGGGGACATCGGGTCGCTGTCCCCTATTCACTGGGTTTTCGGAAGCGGTGGGGATGAGGAGTTCTACATCGACAAGTGGTGGTACGGACAGCGTTTCCTTGAGGACCGCTTCGAGTTCCGCATCGGCAAGCTGCTCACGCCGGCGGATCTCTTTGATATCCCGGCCTACGCGAAGCTGCCCTGGGATCAGTTCATGAATGCCAATCTGAACCGTTCTCCGATTGTTCCGCACCGGAAGTCCCTGGGGGCGTTCTTGAAGATCAACCTCAATGGCTGGGCCCATTTCCAGATGGCCGGGCTCGACGCCGATCAGACCGACAGCACCCTGCCCGCTGACGTCGAGAGGGCACTGCACGGTAAGGCGAATTACATCGGGCTGTCGGAGCTCGTTTTGACACCGAAGTTCGAGACGTCGAAAGGAACTCTGCCGGGCAACTACCGCTTTGGAGCCTGGTACGACGGACGAAGCAAGCAAGTCTTCGAGAGTGATCTGGACGGCGGGTGGCTGCCCGAGTGGAAAAGTGGCGACGTCGGCTGGTACCTGACCTTCGATCAGTTCGTTTGGAAGGAAAACGATAATCCCAAGGACAAGCAAGGGATCGGTGCGTTCTTCCGCTACAGCTTTGCCCAGCCGAACGTAAACCGGACCAATCACTTCTGGTCCGTCGGTGCACAGTACCAGGGGCTCGTGCCCGGTCGTGATAAGGACGTCCTGGCGTTCGGTGTTGCCCAGTGTATTCTGTCAAAGACGCTGCGACACGAGCTTGACAGTCGAGCGGATCGGGAGACGCTCTACGAGGTCTACTACGCGTACCAGGCGACGCCGTGGTGTATCATCTCGCCGGACGTCCAATTCATCACCAACCCGGGCGGCAGCAAGGACGCGAAGGACGCGATCGTCGGTGGTGTGCGCTTCAGGATTGCGTTCTAAGTTTGGTGGGGGGGGCGCTGGCGCCGGTCGGTTGCGTTTTTGGCTCTGAGATACGAATGGCACCGGTCGCTTACGCTCCCCGCTCTGAAATGAATGGCACCGGTTGTTTGCGCTCCCGGCTCGGTGGGAGGGGTGGCGTGGAACCGGCGATTGGGAGGCAATTCCGCTCGCGTTGACAGTACCAGTTCACGTCTGTCCGTGTGGCTTGGAACAATTCCGCAGGTTTACGGTTCCTCCGGGAATTTCGGCTTGCTCGCTGGTTATCGGGTATAATATCTAACAGGCGGTGCTGTGCGCTTCCCCTGGGTATTGTGGGACCCGTTGTCATGTCAGTGAAAGGGTGCGCCATGACGGGGACACGTCCAATCCAACGGCTCGTTTGTGCGGCTTGTCTGGCGGTCGGCCTGTGTACGGTGACGCGGGCGACCACGTTCTCCATCAAACCGGTGACGCTCAATCCGACCTGCGTACGTGGCCCCACTCCGGGATGGCCCTGTGTGCAGGACTCGGATTGCGATTCCTGGTTGGATGCCGGAGATGGCATTTGCGAAGGCGTGGCCATCACTTTCACGTGTATGGGTGGACGGTACGACGGCGAGGTCTGCGCCTCAAGCGCCGATTGTGATTCAACGCCCGGGACCGGCGACGGCGTATGCGGCCCCGATGCAGGCCATCAGGTCCGCCGGATCACCACTTGCCGGGGTGGCCCACACGACGGTCAATCATGTGACGACACGTCCGAGTGTGAATCAACGCCTGGTACGCGCGACGGTGTTTGTGCGGGAGACTACGAGATTTCGGCGCTGCCCGGCGACATGATCATCACGGAGATTCAGGCATCCGACTGGTCACCAAACGGGGAGGGGCTTGCGGCGTGGGAGGCGACGATTGACCTTAACGGGTTCTTCAGTGGGGGTTGCGGAACCGTCTTGCCGTTAGGGTGGGACCGTCCCCGCGAGACGATTCGATGCAGCACCGGCGACGACTGTCCGGAAGGACTGTTTTGCCAAAGGGGCTGTATGACGACGCTGTGCGCCGGGCGGAACCACCGCGCTGACCGCGGCGCATTTGTGGTTGAGTTCCGCCCCGACTATGTCTTGTACGGTCCCTTTGCGTTCTGTGACCCCTGTCCGTGTCACTATGCGGACGAGTATTGGTATCGCGGGTTGGGCGCATGTTACGCAAAGACATCGCCGTGTCCTGTGTATCAGCCCCCGCCCAAGTACTGCGGTACGCTGGCTTTGGAAATCTCGAGCGACGCGTGTGGAGCTTTCACCATTCCGTTTGTCATCGACAGCGACCCTGACTCGTTCCCTACCGGGATGTATGATGCGCATTGGGATCCTATCTTGCCGCTCTTGCAGGAGCGGTTGCTTATCGACACCGGGCCGATTCCGCCACGCGCGACAGGGTGGGTGGACCCGCCGAACTGCGCGATCGACGCCCGTCAGCCGCGAGCACCTGCGAATCCTACGCGACAGGGATGGACTTCGATCACGATGCAGTTCGAGGAGACCGATGATCTTTCCCTATTGCGAGCGCTCGACTTTTCCCTGCGGCGAGTCCCGGAGAACCCGCCGGTCCCGGTACTCGATATTGACCATATTGACGTGGACAACGTGACCAAGACCGTGACGGTGGTTTTCACGGGACCTGCGACGCCCGGGCGGTGGACGTGCGTGGAATATCGTCCGCGAGATCAGGTGTACTGCATCGGCTCGCTACCAGGGGACGTAGACAACGGTGAAATCAGCACGTTGGACGACGTGAGTGCGCTCATCGACCACCTGATCGATCCTGACCAGCACCCTCTTGAAAAGTACCAATGTGACATCGATCGGAGCGGTGCGTGCAGAGCGGCGGATCCTCTCCGTCTGATCGACGTGCTCAACGGAGGTGATCCCTACGATCGCTGGCTCGACTCTGCCGGGCTCGTCCCGTGTCCATCATCCGAAACGACGAAGGCACACCATCCCCGATCGGTGCGTTGGGTGGGTGACTGAGCGATCAGCTCCTTGTAGGGTGGGCACTGCCCACCGGCGAGTGACACGCAGCTCTTTGTAGGCCGGGCTCCGCCCACCGGCGGGTGAAACCCGCCCCACTTGCCAGCGAACGCGCGGGTGCCCCGCGCATGTCAACGGGACGGCATTCCCAGTGGTCCGCGGTCGAGGCCGTAGCGTTTCATTTTCTTGTAGAGTGTGGTGCGGTTGATCTGCAGTTGCTCGGCGGTGAGCTGGCGGTTCCAGCCGTTGGTCCGAAGGGCGGCTTCGATGATGCGTCGTTCCGGACCTTCTAGTGCTTCTCGAAGTGAAAGGGGCTTGGCGGTATCGGACGGCTCGACGGCAGCGGCCGCGGACCCAATCAATTTCGGGGGCAGGTCGCAGGTACCGATGTAGCGTCCCTTACACAAGACGACGGCCCGCTCGATCACGTTCTCGAGCTCGCGGACGTTGCCAGGCCAGGCGTATCGCTGCAAGGATCGCAGGGCCTCGTCCTCAAACCCCAATATCTCACGCTTCGACTCGGCACCAAAATGCTTGAGGAAGTGCTGGGCCAGCAGGGGTATGTCACCGACGCGGTCCGCCAGAGAGGGCATCTCGATATTGACGACGTTCACGCGATAATACAGATCCTCGCGGAACCGCCCGGCTCGGACTTCTTCCTCGAGGTCTACGTTGGTGGCTAGGATCACGCGTACGTCCACCATCTCCGTCTTGTTGCTACCGACGGCCTCGAATTGATGCGACTGGAGGAATCGCAGGAGCTTTACCTGCAGCCCAGGTGACGCGGCCGAGATCTCGTCCAGGAAAACCGTTCCCCCGTGCGCCGCCTTGAACTTCCCGGCTTTGTTGCTCACGGCGCCGGTGAATGCACCACGGACGTGGCCAAACAGCTCGCTTTCAAGCAGCGTCTCTGGTATGGCACCGCAGCTCACTTCGACGAAGGGTCTATCCCGCCGCTCGCTTTGCTGATGGATCACCCGGGCGAGCAGGCTCTTGCCCGTGCCCGATGCCCCGTTGATCAGGACGGTCACCTTCGAGTCAGCCACGGCTTCGACCAGGTCGAACACCTTGATCATGCGGTAGTCCTGGCCGACAATGTTGCCGAGGCCGAAGCGCTGGTCGAGTCTGTTTTTTAGGAGGCGGTTCTCGTGTAATATCGCCTGTTGCGCCAGGGCTCGCTCGATGCTGAGCTTCAGCTCCTCGTCGATGATCGGCTTGGTCAGATAGTCGAACGCTCCCATCTTGATGGATTCGACGGCACTCTCGATCGTGCCGTAGGCTGTCATCATGATAACGACGGTCTCGGGCGATCTCTTCCGCAACAGGTGAAGCAGCTCGAATCCGTTGCCCCCGGGCATGTTGACGTCGCTGATCACCAGGTCCACCGCTTCCCGTTGCGATACTTGGATCGCGTCGGCGAGGTTGAGCGCCGCATCGACGGCATAGCCCTCGAGACGCAGAAACTCGCTCAGTGAGTCCAGTATGATCTGGTCGTCATCGACGACGAGAATACGGGCCTTGGTCTCCGTAGCCGTCGTCGGCGTTGGCTTATCTAGGGCCTGTTGGGTCATGACGTAGTCTTATCCGAATTGCTCGGGTCCGTCTCTCGCGTCGAGGGCGTCAGCGGTGAGGGGCGATGGAAGCTGCTGACAGGGATGCGCACCGTGAAAACCGCCCCACCTTCCTCACCCGGGGCAGCGGTGATTGTCCCCTGCATGTCCTCGATGAAATCCCTGCAGATGGCCAGGCCGAGCCCGGTCCCCTTGCCCGGCTCCTTGGTGGTGAAAAAGGGCTCGAAGACTTGCTCGGCGGAATCCGGAAGTCCGGCACCGGTGTCGGTGACACGGACGACGACGTGGTCATCGATGACTCCGGTTGTGATCGCCAACCGTCCACCGTCGGGCATCGCGTCGATCGCATTCTTGATCAGGTTGCAGCACACTTGAAAGAGGCGACTGCCGCACACCGAGGGCATTTGCTGACTCTGGAAGTCGGCGGATACGACCACGCCGCGCTCGTTGGCGGCGGTTGCGGTGCTTTTGATAGCCTGTTCCACGACTTCGTTGACGTTCATCTCGTCGAACTCACCGTCGGAGGCCCGGGAGAACTCGAGGAGGTCGCTGATGATCTGTACCATGCGGATCAGTCCGGTGCGAGACTCGGCCAGGTACGATTTCAGCCTGGGGTTGACGCGTTCGTCAGCCAGCCGCATGGCGAGATTGGTGTAGCGAAGGATGCCGTCGAGCGGGTTGTTGAGTTCATGGGCGACGCGGGCGGCTAGCTTTCCGAGCGACGCCAAGCGGGCGGAGACCTCGAGCCTCTCTTCGATGGCCTCCTGTTTCGCACCCTCTTCGATCAGAATCACTGCCGCGCTTACGTTCTGCGACTCACGCTGGTGCAGCGGTTGACAACGAATCCTCGCCAGGATGGGTGGTTTTGCCTCGGTCGGGCGCAGGGCACAATCAAACCGCAGAGTCTCGCACCCGTCGATGACGCGGGCAAGCACGGCCGGCCACCCATCGAACGGTCCGAGGAAGCGAGCCCCTGCCAATACCGACTGAATGTTGGCACCGTCCGGTAACCACGAAGAGACCAGAGCATTGCGATAGCGGATGGAATGATCTCGGTTGACGACGAGCACGGCCATGCCCAAGCTGTCCAGAATCTCCGCCAGAGGTGCACTCGGTCGATTTGTGCCGCCCAGGACTGACGTTTCGGATTGGGTATCGGTTTTCATCCTGGAGGTTTACCCCTTGGCTGCTGGATCGGTAGCCCGCCCCGTACACGGGAAACGTACATACGACACGTATGTTGCCTGCAGGCAACATGCCTCCGACATCAGGAATCATCGGCAAGGTGGGAACGCGTTTTCAACGAACGTTGACACCGCCCTTGACTCACCGCAGCGGGCGAAGCCCGCATGTCGCGAAGCAACACCTCCGCGGAGCGGTGCGCGGCGTGTCAAGGGGCCCTTGTGTCGCCGGCCGTCAACACGTCTCGCCGCCCCTTTACTTGGAAAGGCACAAGCTGCGTCAGATAACGTGTCAACAGGTGCGATAACGTGGGCAGCCGGTTCGTGTGAAGACGGTGAGCGGGAAGGCTACTGGGGTGCGCCGAACCTGGTCACGATGGCCGCAAAGTCGTCGAGGTCCACGTCTCCGTCGAGCTCCATGTCAAAGATCCGACACGGTGGGCTAACCACCCCATCCAGCTCTTGGTCGGCAAAACACATTTGGAGCGCGGCGAGGTCGGCAACATCCACGTCATGGTCGCGATCGAAATCACCTCTGACCAACGGAACGTGCGTAAGGGGATAGTGATATCCCAGATCAACCACGTCGACGTCAACTCGCTCGTCGCTTCGCGTCGTCAAAAGACTCAAACCGAGATTTGCTGACGTATCGCTGCCGGCGCCGCTACACAAGCTGTTAGCCGGATTTCCCGCCGTGCTGTGGCTGAGGTAGAGCCAACCGGCAGGTCCGGGCACAAAGAGCGGATCAACATCCATATTCCCCTCTCCCCATCGCCGTTCACACCCGTCGGAGGCATGAACAGCCACCTCCCCACCTTCGACGTCGCTGAATGAAAGACCGAGGACCGAGCCAGCATATAGGGCCGCGGCAGGGCCAACTTGCGCACTGTTTCCCCACAGGATCGAATTGAGCAGTGTTAGGCTGCTCTCATAGCAATAGAAGGCGCCGCCACCATTGCTGGCTGAACAGTCGTGGAAGGTGCAGTTCCTTACGATCGGGCGACTCCGGGAGTAACTGAGCATTCCGCCGCCGTAGCTACCTGCCGAGTTTCCATCAAACAGGCAGTTGCTCATGAGAGGGGAGCTTGAAAAGTTCATGACTCCACCGCCAGCGTACCCGGCCACATTCCCTCTGAAAGTGCAGTCGACGAAGATTGGGTCGCTTTTGTTGAAATTGTAGACTCCGCCGCCATAGTAGTCTGTCGCGTTTCCATAAAACGCACATTTCGTCAATGTCGGGCTGCTGAAGTCGGCGTTGTACATCGCTCCGCCATAGCCGCCCGCCGAGTTGTTCCTGAAGGTGCAGTTGATTAGAGTCGGACAGCTGCCAACGTTATACATGCCCCCGCCGTCGGTGAACACGTTACCCCCCCCAGCATGACCGCCCTCGATCGTGAAGCCGTCCAGGACGGCGCTCGCACCGGTGCGGGCTCCTGTGATCACGTGGTAACTGTTGTCATCGCGCTGCACAGCTCCCGCATCGTCTCCACGCAAATCGCCACTGAGGACGGAGACGTAGCGGCGCAGGTCACGTCTGTCAGGGTCGGCAGGTCCGGCGTAACCTCCTTTGAGGGTGACACCATTCAGGAGACGGAAGGTGGCGGTGCGATCGTAGGGAATCTGATTCGCGCCTTGGTCAGGTGTATAGGTCCCTTGGGTGACGCGTATTTCCCGCACAAGCCAACCCAGATCAGACGCCGTATGGAGTGCATCCTGCAAATTCGTATAAGCATTCGCCCAGCTCGTACCATCCTTGTTCCCCGTCGCACGTGTGTCGACGAATAAGACAACGCACTCGTCGGGAATGCCGTCATTGTCCTGATCTAGTAACGCTCCAGTGGCGATGTCACATTCATCGGGGACACCGTTGACATTACAGTCCCCACTGGATGCTGAAGTGATATCTTGAAGGTCGGGAGTGCCGTTGTCGTTGCAGTCAGCCGGCTCGTAGTCGACGTAGCAAACCTCTGAACCGACGGCCAGGCAGCCGTACTCAATGCGCATGTAGCCGTGCTCGCCCCAATCCGTGCCCCAGGAGTTCCGCACCATCCAGACCCCGTTGGCGCCCTGGTTATCATCCCATCCCACCAGCACAACGGCGTGATTCGTGGAAGCGGTAGGCAGGCAGGCGTTGAATACACCACCTGTGTACGCTTGGAACGGGCCTGTCACGTAGACACCGGCTGCCACCGGACCGTAGGTCATGATGGCGTGCTTGATCTGGGTCAAGCTCGGGGGATGTAGACCGTCGCCCACATAGGACCACGACCGGATACAATGAGGATGTGGATAAGGGCACCCACACTCGAGGTTGGCCGCCTGATAAGGTAAATATGCTTCCGGGACGGCCCCGGTTGCACCGCACGGATCTTCTTCTCCGTCGCAGCGCAGACGGTTAAGGGCACTTGCGAACGAGCCTCCACCACAACCGCCCGACCTGCAGCTCACCAACCATTGCTCGGAGAGATCGGCGCTGACGCCTTCGTTGATCAGGACGGCGCTTTCCATCGCTCCTATGGCGGCGAATGCCCAACAACTTCCACACCCGGATTGATCTCGAATGGGTGGGCACGCACCCAGGTCCCGCCAATCGAAGCTCGACGGTAGGACCTGCTTTGGAATAAGCGGGTCAAACGGTGCATCAGCCCATTTGTCGGTCGCCTCCACCAGACCGCACAGCTCGTTAAGCGGGCGGCGGGCAGCGTCGCTCATCCCCACCGAAAAGGTCCATTGCTCAGCTTCCGCCTGTTGGTGAAATGCGTCGAGCTCTTGAATCGAGAGTTGTGCCCAAGTACTGGAAGTCAGACCGAAGAGGACAATCATCGCAAAGAGACATGCCCAGCTCGTTTTGCCAAACGACTCATCAAGACCGTCGGTTAGGCGCCAAGCTTGCTTGGTCACACGAACGGAACCTCTTTGAGCCCCGAATCGAAGTCGGGATGCACCGCGACTCTCGCGCATCGGGAAGTCCCCGCAGCGGTCCGAATGACGGGCCCACGCTTTGCGCAGGCACATCGGCTCGCCTGTGTACTTTCCTCCCGGCTTCCCTCCGTTCGTGGACGCTCTTTTGCCATTCTACCCGGACGTGGCGTCGATTCCAACAGGCTGATCGGGCTTCCTTTTCGCGATCTACCCGTAAGGCGAACGATCATTGGCCTGCCCAGGCTCAACTCGATACGGCCGGGCCTGAAACGGCGTTCGTGGCGGATCCCAAACCTTCTCGGTAGGATTTCACGGCGATCGCCGTGGGGCGCTGGAGTGAAACTGGGCTGGCTAGACCTTCTCGTGTTGGGCACTTACTTCGCCGCAGTCCTTGTGGCGGGGTTCTGGTTCGGGCGCACCGAGCGTAATACGCACGACTACTTCCTCGGTGGCAAGCGGCAACCCTGGCTGGTGGTTGGCCTGTCAATCATCGCCACCGAGGTCAGCGCTCTGACGTTCATCAACGTTCCGGCTGACTCCTTCTGGGGCGACTGGAACTACCTGCAGATGTACGCCGGGGCGTTTGTGGGCCGGATGCTGATCGTCGTGCTGCTGCTTCCTGCGTTCTATGGGGGCGCGGTGACGACCGTGTACCAGTATCTCGGACAGCGGTTTGGACCGTGGACACGGACTACAGCATCGGTGATGTTCGTTGGCTCGCGTGTCATCGGGAGCGGGATCCGGCTGCTCGCTGCATCGCTGGCGATCGCCACCGTGTTCAACTGGCGGTTGGAGTGGGTGATCTTTGTCGCTGCCGCCATTGCGATCGCCTATACCACGTTTGGCGGCATCAAGGCCATCATTTGGACTGACGCATTGCAGGCACTTGTGTTCTTGGGCGGTGGGGTTGCGGCACTGGTGTTCCTGTTCCTCTCGACACCGGGAACCTGGATAGAAACCCTGTCGAACGCTTACGAGGCTGACAAATTCCACACGTTTACGTGGGGCTCGAACCTCAACAACGAGAAGCTGTTCTGGGTGTTGCTGATCTCGGCCACGTTCCAAAACTGTGCCGCGTTGGGCGTGGATCAGGATCTGACGCAGCGCATGCTGACATGTCCCGACCTTCGGCGGGGGCAGCGATCGCTGATCTTCAACGCGGTTGTCGGGTTGCCGGTCGTTTGCCTGTTCCTGTTGATCGGGACGCTCATGTCTGTTCACTTCGGCGGGGTTGGGGCATCATCGTTACCTCCTGAGATGGCTGAAAAGAGCGATCGGGTGTTTCCGTACTTCATCGCTTACGTGCTTCCGTCGGGGTATGGCTTGAAGGGGTTGCTTCTAGCCGGGATCTTCGCAGCGGCAATGTCGAGCCTGGACTCCGCCCTTGGCGCCTTATCTTCGACCGCAGTCACGGACTTCTATCGGCCATTCATCCTGAGCCGCGGATCACGGTCCGCGGGCTTCGTCGTGGGGCGTGAATCTCGGACCGCCAGTTGGAAAGCCGCGCAAGCTCCCGATAGCGTCAGGGCTGATTCCGCCAGCGATTCGGGGGATCTGCGCGTTGCCCGTCTGTATACATTGGCCTTCGGCGTTCTTCTGGCTGGTGTTGCCCTGGCATTCGCCGGATATGACAGACTGCTCTGGCAGACTTTTCAGTGGGTCGGACTGATCTTCGGTGGAATGCTCGGCGTGTTCTTGCTCGGCGTCACAACCAAGACACGCGGACATGACCGCGTGAACACCCTGGCCATGCTGTCATCGGTGGTGATCCTCGTAGCCATCAAGCTTCTGCAAGAGCAGACGGGTGAGGTCCGCATCGCCTGGCCCTGGTGGGTCGTGATCGGTACGGGTTGGACTTACCTCATGGGAGCCTGCTTCCGTACAAGACGTCGCGACGCCCTTGACTCGCTGCAGCAGGCGAAGCCTGCATGTTGCGTAGCAACACCACCGCGGCGCGGCGGGCGGCGTGTCAAGGGCGATCGGCGATTGAAGAACTGAGCATGGCGAAGACAGAATTGCGAAGATGGAATTGCGAATTTCGGCTCTCCAGCGGGTAATCGAGCGTTTCGGAAAAGACTTTCGGTTTGCCCCGAAAGGAGAGGCACGATGTCTGGGCGCAGCATATCCGCTTATCTTCCCTAGCGTAGAATGAAGGTGGCGCATCACAATCACGACGTCGAGTCTCATCGGGCTCTGGTTCGGTTGGAGCCGGACTGCCGGTTTCGCCCCCCTTCGCCACACATGCGGGCGCATGGCCGGACCTGTTTACGCGCAAACATGGAAGTCCGTTCGCGATCTGAGCTTCGGCGGGCCGTCGATGCTCTTGCAGGTGGGACACTGTAAGGTGAGATGTCACCATTGCAGTGGTGTTCGGTCCAGTAGCTTGACTTCGTCGACCGCTATCAACGAGTCACTCTTCGCTTTGGGGCCTATGCGGCTGAACTCTGCCGCCTGGGGCTGAGTGTCGATACGGTGGCCAAGCACCTCGACCCGGACCCCAAAATCGTCTGGAGACACCAGTCGGTTATTCGACGCGCGTCTCCAGTCCCACGTCGAATCCTCGCGGGCGGATCGATCCGAACAAACTTAATCCCCTTAATAACAACTTCTGGGCGGCGCGCAAGCGCGGAATGTCGATTTCGTGCGGCGGTTTAGATGTCGAAAAGGAGTTGGCCTCCTGACCGTCTCCAAGGCCCGGGCAACGCGCCCAATTTCACGTTTGAGTCTTGCAGCGCCGTGCCCATAAGGGCCTCAATGTCCTATGCATCCCTGATCCTCCTATTCTCCCATGTTCAACATATCGCCGGATCGGTTCGTTCGGCGTCGGTCAACCCACCCTCGGAGCTACGCCCCGTCGAGCCTATTCAGCCTCGCTAGCGACGTGCTTATGGCACTGTGCGGCATCCTGTGCGAGTTGAGGATACTGAACGAAGCTCGAGCCGGAAGGAGGAGGCTCGAGGGAAACATGAAGCAGTACTCCCGGCTTCCCGCCGATGCCAGCATCTTGTCTCAGCCTGAAGAAGAGGAGGTGTGGGCGGCCCTCGAAAACCGGGTGTCCTCTACCGGCTCCCATCACCGCTTTGTCTAATGGGCACTGCAATGGGTCGTAAGACCGGACAGATGTAATGTGTCAGATTGAACAGCAGAGCGCCGCTTATGAACAAGAAGGGGGCATAGTCCGGGGCAAACCAGACATTGGCCATACACCCCGCCATGGCTGAAAAGCTCGCCACCGTTGCAGAGAGAATCTTCCTCTCCATACCGGAAGTGCGCAGTATGCGGCGACATCCGGAATAGAGCAGGATGATCACGAACAGACAAATGCTGCCCCCGCCGAGCCAGCCTCCTCTCAGAAACAAGTAGAGGTAAGCGTTGTCGATAGACCATGCGGCTTCGTATTCCAAGTCTGTTTGTGCTTCAGGATCACCGAATAGCCCCGCGTTCAAGACCTGCTCTCCGTAGATCAAGATCAAGGCGAGACGGTAGTGACTGCTTTCGACGTTGCCTCTGAAGTCCATTTCTGTCTGCACATACTTCGCCTCTTTTCGACCGGCTTCAAGGATCAAAGGACTGGAGACCAGCACAATAGCGAAGAGTGCGAGCAGAATCGGTGTCCGCCTTGGCACCGCCGCGATCGTAAACACGATCCCAACGACCACCAGGACCAATATCGGACCACGTGACAGACCAGCCACGCATCCCCCCGCGCAAGCTACCATGGCTACCAAGGCCTTTCGGCGGTGTATGCGTTCAAGTAGACCCCACAGGACCGTCAACGGCGTGACCGTCGCAAAGAACGTTGCCAAAGTGAGGGGGTGTTCGAAACCAGCCGTGGCCCGAAGATAGCCCCACCGCCAGGCCGTGGCATGTCGCGGAACGGGAACGTCGAAACCCATGGCGCTCCAGAGATGAGCCGTGAGCCTCGTAGCCATACGGCATTCGTAGACTGCCAGCCCGGCCAAAAGCACGCTGCACAGTACCAGTGGTCGCAGTGTGGCCCGGACTTCGGCGGCATTACGAAGCACCGCCCGAGCGAGCACGTAGGGAACACCCCAGTCCATCGTCAATGCGGTTAGACGATGCATGAACCCCTTCAAGCCAGTGTCTAAACCGAACGAGACGGAGAAAAAAAGCACAGGTGCCAACGCCAGAACATCGAACGCACGCCAGCGGGGAACGAGTTGACCCATTCGCCCTCCGACAACGGCACCGAGAATGACCCCCGCCAGCGCCGCACGCCGGGCTGTCGGATCGGGCAAGCCACCGAGGTCGAGTCCGATCTGATGGGGCACGAGGATCAGCGCCGGTAACACGATCCACCGAAAGGCCCACGGGACACCCCGATCAACGGCGGCCCAGAGCGATGCCAACCCGATCCCGAAGATGAATAGAGTCGTCGTCAAGGGATTACGCCACTTGCTCCCGTATACCCCCAGATGATGAATCGAGCCTCTCCGGCAGGGCGAATTCGGTTTCGATAGACCCGAAATGGGCGACTGTGAAAAACTTCCCGCGCCTCCGACATCAGCATGAGCGCCGGTCTGCGATTCACTCGAGGGATCCAAATCCTGCAAACGCCGTCCGCGTACCGGCCGGCGACGTGGGCAATGTATTTGACTTTGGCATCTTGAAGATATCCGTCAACGTCATCATCATACAGCGCTTTGCGGTACAGGTAGCCGTTGGCCTTGCCATCGAGGTTCACCGTCTTACGATCACAAAAGTAGCCAAACAGACCGGCATCTTTGATGGCGAACACCGTACCTGGAGCCGTGTTGTCACGAGCCCAACGCGCTCCCTCGAGCCACGCTCCATGCTGCTGCCTCTTGCTGCCAAGTTCATGAGCTTTGAGCACGGTAGCCGGGACGAGTGTCACGATAACGGCAGTGCCGATAACGGTCTGTCTCAAACGCGGGCTTTTTGATGTCCATTGCCCAATGGCCTGCCCGAGCCCTATGGCGACCGTCAATCCGTACACCGCAAAGTGCCACCAGTAGACACCCCAAGTCAAGAACAGAAATACGTGCGCGAAATGGAACGTGCACGCAAGCGTCAGCAGCGTCAGCGGCGAACTGAGCACGTTCGACCAGCGCTGTGTGTAATCCGCCTGCATGTAAGCGTTAGCAAAGAGCACGACCCACATCAGGGCGAGGAGCATCCCGCCAAACAGGCTGTCTCCGCTCAGGTTCAACGACTCGCGCAGCGAGGGAAACGAGCTCTTCATCGCCCCACTGATAGGCATGATATGCCCAAATTGGGCAACATTCCACGCACAGTACGGACCGAACACGAGACCAAAACCCACACCAAGGATGACCAAACGAACGATACCGTGGCGCACCGTGATTCTGCCAGAGATCATGACGATCAGGGTCAGACAAGCAGCCGCCACCAGGAGAAAAACGCTGTCCAAGCGGCACAACGCAACAAGTCCGAGGGAAACACCGAATAGCAGTGCTCGCCATGGCCCCGCGTACACAGTGTGCAGATCACGTCGATAGCAAAACCACAGCAGTACCGTTACAGCGAAAAGCAGCAGGCCAGTCTCCAGCCCGTTGACCATTGCGCTACAGACCGGTGGGAGCAGGCAAACGGCGAGGGTGATCCATTCGGCTCCACCTTGAACCTGCCGGCGAACCAGCTTGAACAGCAGCACCAGCGTCATGCTGGCGAGCAACCCGCTACCGCCGAGAATCACCCGGACAGGAAACTCTGGATTCGAGGGCAGCACGTTGAACACGCAAAGGACGCAGAGCATCCACAGGGGATGAAAACCGTTCGTTCGGGCGATCCCATCAAACGTGCACCCCTCACCGGCGACGATATTTCGTGCGATTTTGAAGTAATAGAATGCGTCATCCGAGGGAATGGCGACGAGCTTCTCGAGGGGCAGTACGAAAATCACGAACAGCGCATATACGAAACCGGCTACGACGATGAAAGTGCTCAGTAGCCGTTCCGTGTGTCGATGATGATCCCCCGTCAACGGCATGCTCATCCTAGGTCAATCCGTCCGTATGCATCGATTGAATCGTCAGAACGCCATCTCGGCCGTCCGGCACGACTCCAGAATCCGCCCTCCACATCTATCGGTTTCGATGCCTTGACCGCATTGCACTTGTGATCGACTTATCCTGAGATTCTAGGCGAGGTCCTCCCGAAGGGGGGAGCAGGTGTGAGACAACAGGACCAGTCCGGCACAGTGTCAGAATCACCGGTTTGACGTCGCCGCGTACAATAGAGTGCGTCCTACCGAATCTCCTGAACGTTCGGCACCGCGAGCGGTGAGGGTTCCTCTCCCTGCAACTGCCATGCCTGAGCCAGCGCGGTCCTAAACGCCCCACGGTACCTAAACAGCAGCGCGATATACCAAATCCCGAATATGAGTCCACCGAGGCCAAAGATGCACGCTCCGAACACGAGTACGCCACCAAGCACGCCAGGTCCTGCTGGGGGAGCAACAGCACCTGCGGTTCCCACGGCAGCACCAGGGGCTGCGAACGGAACGATCAGAGCGAAGACGATTGCTGCGATCGTGCCAAGCAATGAGATCGTAACGAATCCCCACATGACCATGGTGATGCTTCTCGCCAATTCCTCGTCGGGGATGCGTCGCGCGAACCGGCGAAAGTAAACGAACTCGCCGAACAAGCTCACGATCCCCGCCAGTGCGAGAACCGAACCCGCGATGTAGAGGGCTGTTGCCAGGCCAATGGTCGTGGATGTACCCCGAAGTTGTCCGCCGAAAAACCCGACAACTGCCGTTGTGCGGATGACCTTGCGCAGAGTGATCGACTGTTCCGTCAGCCCTACCGTCGGTTCAGGCGTAGTGACGAGGAATAAGGCCCACAGACCCAGACATCCTGCCACCAGTCCGGCAAGCTGGAGCACGCCCTGTGGGAGACCGATCATGACGGCGATTCCCGCGGCCAAACTCAGGCCTACAACAATCAAAAGGTTCCACAGCTTAAGAACGATTCCCAGCCTGATCTTGTCGAGCCATATCGGTTCCGCGTATCGAAGCAGGTTACCGTGGACGGATCTCGCTACGGAAGTGCCGCACTCGGGGCATTGTCCCTCGGACGTCAAACCGCGCAGGTTGTAGCCGCACCGCGCACACCGCATGTCCTGGGTGATCACCGCGCTGGCGACAGGTATTTCCTGAGGCGCGTCAGTCATCGGTTCTCTCGTCGTGGCACCGCGTTGACAGCACTCAGCGATTCAAAACCTTCGCTCGATGGACCCGCCCGGCCGATGGTCGTCCCGTAATGCAGACGGCGGGTCGTGAACGGCCGGGGCATCTTCAATCGTCGAACACAGGAACCGGTTGATTGTCACTACCGACCGCGACGAAGACCACCTCCCCTTGTGTCACCTCCACGTCCTCGTCTGGATCGTGGCGGCGGTGGGCATGGACACGCACCCTGATACTCAGGGAGGTATGACCGATGCGCAATGTCTCGGCATACAAGGTAAGCACGTCGCCCACGTAGACGGGTTTGTGGAACTCGACCTCCTTAAAGGAGACGGTGACATAGCGGTGGTGCGCTTGCCGCAAAGCTTCGATGTACGCCGCCTGGTCGATCAATGACAGAAGCACGCCACCGAAGATGGTGCCGTCCGGGTTCGTGTCACGCGGCATCATTACTACACGGATCGCCGGTATATCAGTTGGTGGTTTTGGTTGTTGACACATGGCAGCTAACTCGGAACCCAAAGAGGCCGACAGACTACGGTTTGCTGTCACTGTACCACGTTCACGTGAGCACAGCACGGTGTTGACGCATCAGCAAGGTCTCACAGCAACATCTGAGCGACCAAGAACAGGATGACCACGACGACTAACATTACACCGAAGAGAATAAGCCAACTAAACCATGGAAACCGGAACCGGTAGAGTCTGCTCAGATGCCGCAGATAGCGGATCTGCTCCGCCGGGCTTAGCTTGCTGGCTCCCGCGACGCGTTTCTCAAACGCGATGGGAACCTCAGCCGGATGTCGGCAACGACCTTTGACGAAAAGCTCTAGCGCGATCTTGTAGCCAATCGGGTCCAAGCCCTCTGCCCGTTCCCATGTGTGGCGATGCAGGGCGAAAAAACCCGACATCGGATCGCTGAGGGGGGCAAGCGGACGGGCAAGTGCGGTCGCCACGAAGCTCGCCAATCGACGAACGACGGGCCAATCGTCGGCGATGCGGCCCCCCTTCGAGTATCGCGTGCCCATCGCGAAATCACAGTCTCTCTCGTCGAGACGATCGAGCAGGAGCGGGATCATTTCGGGCGGATGCTGCAGATCGGCGTCCAGGACGACGAATCGGTCATGCTTTGCCTGGGCGAATCCCGCCAGCACCGCCGTGGACAGGCCCCGTTCGCTTCGGCGGACGATCAACTGCACCGGATACTGCTCGCCTAGGGAGGCGACGACATTCTCCGTCCCATCGTGGGAATCGTCATCAACGATGATGAGCTCCGCCTCCCGCCCGGCGGCGCGCAGCGCGGCGAAGGCACGCTCAACCAGCGGTTTGATGTTCGCCGCCTCGCGGAAGGTGGGTACGACGATAGACGCGGGTGGTGGTGAGGTTGACATGACGCCGATGATACGAACGTTGGAAACGGGAGCAACCGGCGGTGTGGTTTGACAGGACACAGCCCGCTTTGTACATACCCACTGGCGGGCCATAAGTTCTGATTTCACGCGACCTTCAGCCTGATGTGGGAGGGGTGGTTTGCCAGGCGGAGGCAGGGGCGACTCGGATGATTACGGCGATTGGTGCCAAGACAGCTTCCGGGGTCAGTGCCCTCGGGCAGTTTGGGGTCTTTAGCTACCAGATGCTCCGCTGGCTGATCCCCGGCTTGCTGCAATGGCGCACCTGGGTTCGGGCCATGCCCCTATTCTACGAGGTTGGCAACCGGACCCTCCCCGTCATCATGATCACCGGGACCTTCGTGGGCCTGGTATTGGCGATCCAAAGCTATGACCAGCTCACGGCGGCCGGATTCGAGGACCGCATGGGGGTGTTGGTGACCTTGAGTCTGGTCAAAGAGCTCGGTCCCGTCCTGGCCGGCATGATGGTGGCCGGTCGTGTCGGTGGAGCCTTGACCGCCGAGTTGGGCACGATGCGGGTTACGGAGCAGATTAGTGCCTTGAGTGTCATGGGGGCTGACCCGATCCGTCAACTCGTGGTTCCGAGATTCCTGGCGTGCCTGCTGCTGACACCGCTTCTTACTTTTTTCTGTGATCTTTGCGGTTCGCTGGCGGGCTGGTTCGTCGCTGTGATACTGAAGGGCATTCCGTCTTCGCCGTATTGGTATTACATTGCGGACGCCGTCGAGAAGTGGGATATGACGGTCGGTTTGATCAAAAGCATCATCTTTGGTGGGATGATCGCGATGATTGCCTGTTTCAAGGGGTTCCACTGCCGCGCCGGCGCGGAGGGCGTGGGGCGGGCTTGCACGGAGTCCTTTGTGACGAGTTTCATCACGATCCTGGTCGCCGACTTCTGCATCGGGACCTTCACGTCGGGTCTATACATCGGTTTGTACGGGTTTAAGTCGCTCGTTTGAGCGTATCGCACTCGAAGATGATCGTCGAAAAGACACCAACCAACCACGAACCAATCGTTCGACTCGTCGATGTACACAAGCGTTTTGGTCGCTTGGTGGTTCTCGACGGTCTCGACCTGGATCTTCAACCTGGCCAAACGACGGTCATTATCGGCGAGTCCGGCGCGGGCAAGAGTGTGATTCTCAAGCACATCGTTCGCCTGCTTCAGCCCGACCGCGGTGAGGTCTACTATCGCGATCGGCGTATCGATAATCTCCCGGAGCGCGAACTGGCGGCGCTGAGGCCGCGATTCGGCTTCCTGTTCCAGCTCAATGCCCTATTCGATTCGATGACTGTGGCTCAGAATGTGGCCTTCCCCATCCGCGAGCACACCCGCCGCAGCCGTCGCGAGGTTGAGCAGATTGTCCAGCAAAAGCTCGCCATGGTCGGACTGGAGGGGCTTCAAGATCAGATGCCCGGCCAACTTTCCGGTGGTCAAAAGAAGCGCGTGGCCCTGGCCCGGGCCATCGCTCTCGATCCGGAGATCGTCCTCTACGACGAACCGACGACCGGACTTGATCCGCCTCGCGCCGATGTCATTAATGAGCTCATCATCAAACTGCAAAACGAACTCAATGTCACAAGTGTTGTGGTCACGCACGATATGGCCAGTGCGGGCAAGGTTTCCGATCGTATCCTGATGCTCTATCAGGGCAAGTTCATCTTCGATGGGACACCCGAGCAGATCGCCTACTGTGAAGACCCGCGTGTTCGCTGTTTCGTCGAGGGTCGATGTCGCGAGGATGACCTCATGAGCATACAACTGAAAAGGGAAGACTCATGAAGGAAGGGACACGGAACTTCCTAGTTGGCGTGTTTGTGTTGGCAGCCATTACCGTGCTTGGCGTGCTATCCGTGTGGTTCGGCGAGACGCCCGCCTGGCTCAGCCGAGCCGAATGGACGCTGCGCATCACGGGTGTTGAGGGACTGAGCGGGATCAACGAGGCGACATCCGTCAATATGAACGGTGTTCAGATCGGCCGAGTCCAGAGTCTGGAGTTCAAAGACCCCCGACGCCCCGATCTCGGTGTTGTCATCGTGACTCGAATTAAGGATGAATTTTCCGTACCGCAACGTGCCCATGCCCGCGTCTATGGTGCGCCCCTGGGAATCGGCATCGGACACGTCGATATTGTCGTGGACCCCGGAGTTCCTGCTGAGCCCCTTGATCGAGAGACGGCCCTGATCCGCGGCGAAATGCGCAGCATGATCGGGGAGCTGATCAGCAAGGAGCTTGTAAACTCCGTGGAACGAATGGTCACCCACATCGGCAGTCTGGCAGAGGCGGCGGAACCGGTGGCGACCAACCTTGCCCTCCTGCTCGAGCCACGAACCGTCGCCGATGTGAGTGGCCCAGATGCCGACACCCGGCAGCTTCAGCCCAATCTCTCGACGGTCATCGAGCGGATTGACAGGCTCGCGGCGAACGTCAACACCGTCCTTGGCGACGAGAACGTCCAGGGCGACGTCAAGGTTGTCGTCCGAGATCTGAAGACCGCGACCGAGGAGCTTCGAGAAACCGTGGGCGTTTGGCAACGCGAGAGCCTAAGGGTCAGCGATAACCTCAACGCGGGGATCGACCGCACAGAGGGGCAGCTTGAAGAGTCGTTCGTTCGGCTGCATCGTGTGTTGGACAACCTCGACGACGCATCGACAAGCCTCGCCCGCGTGCTGCGCCAAGTTGAACAAGGCCAAGGAACGGCGGGGTTGGTTGTCAACGATGCTCGACTCTACGAGGCCGCTGTCTTGAGCTTCGAACGATTGGCTGAGGCCGTTGGCACCCTCCAACGAATCCTCGGGAAGATCGAGGAGGACGGCTACATCAACGTCGGAAAAGTTACCCCCGTCGGCACGGTCACAAAGAAGTTCCCCGTGCGACCTGATGCTTCCGGAGGCAATTAGTGGCCTGTCTCATAACCTCCGCGACCATCTGACCCGCACGGTTTGGCTTACGCGCGCTTGCGGTACACCAGGACGTTCGCCCACGGTCAGATGTTGCACGCCAAAGCGGGAAATCCTCCCGTGGTCAGTCGGTATCGGATCGCGCAACCAATTGCTTGAACGCGCCACCTTCTGCTATACTTGCCCCGACCAACGCCGTGCAATCAACAGGCATCGCGGCCGTGACCTGCATCTGGGCGTGGTATCTGGGAAGGTTGGCATGAAGCGTAAGCTATCCGAGAACTGGAAACGGGTGGAGCAGCGGATCGCCGACGCTTGTCACCGTGCGAATCGCAGTCCTCAGAGTGTCAAGCTCGTTGCAATTACCAAGTACGCAAGCCTGGATGTCATCCACACCATGGTCGACCTCGGGTTTACCGACCTTGGCGAGAGTCGCGTTCAGGAGTTGACTAAGCGCGCCGCGGCGGTCAACGAGTGGTTGGGACGTCGGGCGCGGGACATCGCGGCTGGAGCCAAGCCCAGACCGCGCTGGCACATGGTGGGCCACCTCCAACGCAACAAGGTTAAGGCGGTCATACCTTGGATCGACCTGATCCACTCCGTGGACAGTCTCCGACTTGCCGAGGAGATCGATGCCCAATCCAAGAAGCTTGGACGTGTCACAGCGGTCTTGCTCCAGGTCAACGCCGGTGACGAACAACAGAAATCTGGCGTCGCGGTCGCCGCCGCCACGCACCTTGCCGAGCAGGTGGCTTCACTCCAGCATATCGAACTTCGAGGATTGATGGCGATGGCCCCTCTGACGGACGACGAGTCGCAGATCCGTTACGTTTTCGGGCGCACCCGCGAGCTATTCGAGGAGATCGTCGGCGAGAGGATTTGCGGCCCCGAATTCAAGGAGCTCTCCCTCGGGATGAGCCAGGACTTCGAGTGCGGGATTGAGGCCGGGGCTACATACGTCCGCATCGGGACGGCCCTATTTGAGGGGATCGAATTGGCCGCTCCCTACGCGTAGGACTACAAGGGCCCGCCAGCCGTTCACGCTCGTTTTGTGCCATGAATGGACGCCACTTTCGCTTCGCCGCGACGCAGCAACGCGCAAGTCGAGACGGTTGTACCTGCGCGCCCGATACTGAGCAGCGATGCTTCAGTCCGCGCGGTAACACAGATTGTTCAATGGCCTCCTGTACGCGACAGACGCGAAACGGGACTTTGAAGCTGAGGTGCGCGTTGCTGCCCAGCGCTCCGGACCGAGCTGTTTCACTCCTTTGCTCTCTCTTCCGACGGAACCCAATGGCGTAATGCTGGTACAATGGATTAGTCCCACTCGTCGGAGTTATTGGTGGACGCTTCACCTTTGAAGAGACGAGATCGCGAACAGAAAGGCAGGTGGCCGATGTATCAGAGCAGGGCCGTTGCAGCGTTCTCAGTGTTGCTAGGGGCTGCGTTTGCCCTCCCTCGCTGCACGTACGCGCAGGCGGCGCGGGGCAGTGATGACGGTCGCTCGGAGCGATCCGGCCGCCGGGAGAATCCCGACCCGGTCTACGACGAACGTGAACCTTCGCCGCAAGAAACCCGTGACTATGGATTCCCCGATCCGGATCGCCCATGGGGTCGGCCTCGATACCTTGATTCCTACTACCAGCGACCACGCTCGTATCTGAAACGCGAGGCTCGCCCGCGGCGCTACCATTGGTATTACGAGGACGACTACACCTACCGCTTTGGTCCACGTCGCTACGGTGACCGCACCGCCGATGACGTTGAGCGGGCATACCGACAGGGTGTTGCTGATGGGCAAAGTTATGAGCGATTCGAGATTCAGGCGGAGAGGGGGCTGGCTACCTACCGAAGGGCGATGGCGGACGGTCATTCAGAATTCGAGGCGGGTCGGTACGAGGTGGCGGCACGACACTTCTTGCTGGCGGCGACCGTGAATCAGGGTGATCCTGCTTCGCGGTTATGTGCGGCCCACGCCCATTTCGCGTTGGGGGAATACGAGCCGGCCGTTCGACTCCTTCGCCGGGCGTTTGAGCTGCAGCCGAAATGGCTCTACCTACCCATGGACATTCGCGGTGCGTATGGGAATCTGGAAGACTTCAGCAAACACCTGACGGCGCTTCGCAGAGCCGCCGATCAGGATGCTGGCAATGCGATCCTCTGGCTGCTTCTGGGTTACTGTCACTATTTTTCGGGTGACGTGAAGGGGGCCATCGAGATGATGACCAACGCGATGGAGCTGGAACCCAAGGACGAATTTCTCTTGCGACTGGCCGATCTCGTCGGTCTAGCTCCCACGCGCTCCGGCGAGCTGCCGCAAAGGAGAAAATCACAGCGCACTGCCCATGACTTGTAGTACCGGCTCGAATCACCCTCTACCGATGCGCGCACCCCCGAGCCATGAGGCTTCAGCACGCGCGGTTTCAGACACCGGATGCCCGCGCCTTTGGGGCAATTCTGCAACCTGAAAACGGGGATTGTATGATCCCTTCACAGAACGTTGTGCCCGGAGCACAATGAGCCGATGCGGGAATTCACGGACGAAATCGCCAATGAAACACGGCACTGGAGCAAGGGCGCGAATCCACGCGCCGCGGAATCCCGCAGCGGGTCGATTACGTTCATCACGGGGTGCATGTTCAGTGGGAAGACCACAGTGCTTCTGCGTCGGCTCGATGCGTTTGACGAGGCCACGGTCCGTGCCTTCAAGCATGTCATCGATGACCGGTATTGTGCGAATGCCGTCGTCTCGCACGGCGGTCTCGCTCGGCCAGCGGTCCAGGTTGCGGCGGCAGCTCAGATCCTTGCACACATCGACCCGCCGACACGCGTCGTAGCGGTCGACGAGGCCCACTTCTTTGATCTTAGCCTGGTGGATGTGATACGAACACTTGCCGCCCGCGATCTGTATGTCCTAGTCACGTCACTTAACCTTAGTAGTTGGGGGCAGCCGTTTGCTGTGACTGAGCGGTTGCGTACGGTCGCCGACGAGGCTGTCGATCTGACCGCGCGGTGTGCGAGGTGTGGCCGAACAGCCGATCACACGCAACGGCTTGCACCGATCGTCGATGGGAATCTGGTCGGTGGACCGGAGAGCTACGAGCCGCGATGCGCCAAGTGTTGGCGGCCGCCACCGGAACCAGCGCCGCCGCAATGACCCTCGCCAACGCAAAGGTGTCGATCAGACCCACAATATCAATCGATATCGCGTCGTGAGACCTCGGTGCATTCCCCCTTGCCAAGGGAGGGAAAAGGGAAGGGTGTACAACGCGCAAACGCAGAATGTGCTCCAGCGGCATCACGCGGAACTGGATGTGTCCCACACCACGCGGGATGCCTCAAAGACCGGACCATCCCGGCAGCACAGCTCGTAGTGCCAATCGTCAGACCCGGAATCGGAGCGAACCGCGACGACACAAGACTGACACAATCCTGTCCCACACGCCATGTCGCGTTCCATGCAAATCTGGCATTCGATCCCATGCCTGATGCAGTACGCTGCAACAAACTTCATCATGGCCTCTGGACCACACGTGTAGACGACAAGATCGCTCGAATCGGTCGGGTTAGCAGCATGGTATGCCACCATGGCTGCACCCACGTATCCGCCAAACCCAAGCGAACCGTCATCCGTGCTGATGACGACCGGAGTCTCCGTACGCGCAAACTCGATCGCCGACAGCGATGCCCGACATGCATCGCAGTCGGGTGTTGCCCCGGGATCCAACGTGAGTGCTAAAAGATCGACGGTCTGGGCGCCGTGAAAAGCGATGACCTCTTTGCCCGCCTCCGCAAGGCTCTGTGCCAGCCACAGCATCGGTGGCAGACCGACCCCACCCGAAATCAGCCACGCTTGCGACTTGCCAGGGTGGATCGGAAAGGCGTTGCCAAGCGGGCCGAGAACACTGACCCGATCACCTGGTTTGAGTGACTCCATGCGTCGCGTCGCCACGCCGACGACCCGGTAGATCACGTCGAGCTCCGCTACACGCCCGTGCCGACGCAGACCCGCGATGCTGAAGGCCCGCCGCAACATCGGCGCCGTGCACTCAGCCACCCACTCGTCGTGGGCGTCAGCCTGGGTTAGGGCGGAGTTGCGAAACACCAATGATGGAACGATCTGGGGCCGAAGGTGTACGAATTGGCCGGGACGAGCCGGGGCCAGCGAGCCGACGCGGAAGCTTAGCCGCAGGTGCTCACGGCATAGCGGCTGATTCCCAACCACCTCGCCCGTCTGAATAACGTTTTTTGGATGGTCCGTCTTCGTACCTGGTCTCGGTTGGCAGTTGCCGGCGAATCCATGCGTAAAAAACTTCCGAGACCGAAGCTTAGCCACGATCTCGGAAGTCCGCCACGGCTAAAAGAAGCCGCATGGTCGTGTACCGACGCTCAAGAATCAAAGAGCACCGGTCGGATAATTCACAGGTCGATCCGTCCATTACGCTTGTACCGGGGCTGTGCCCCAATGTCAACGACGTCAGAAAGCACCCGATAATGTGCATTCCATTCCAGGTAACATTATGTCGATCTCAATGCATAGAACTCCTTCTTCAGTCGCAAGGCGACGGCTAGTCACCACGGCTCAGCCCGCATATGTTTCACTTCCGGGCACGAATTCGTCATCCAGTGGCGTGTTGCGGCCGGCGGGCCTCCTGTGGCCATAACGCGCCGATCGTTCGCGATTCCAAAGCGCTTGGAGCTCGATGTCCTGATTTCGGGCGTCGCAAGTGATCTTCACCTCGGTTGGCGGACGTTGCCTTGCAGCCGATCGTACTTTGCAGGGATTGATTCCAACGGAGCATCGCGCTCCCGTTGCTAGATGGTCCAAGGCAGTTGTGCCGTGCTGTCAAGTGCCGGCGTGGCTGTGAGCGCACCTCCGTCCGGGTCTTCGAAGTCCTCCGCACGCGTAGGCAAACGTTGCTTCGGGGAGTGCGAAACGCTGCAAGAAGCGCGCATAGTATCGTGCTGGTTATGGATGTTAGGCGACCGACCTCGCTCCGCACCTACGGTTGACTTGTTTATCTCGCTTGCCCGGTGTCGCCCAACCGCAACGGATGCTCTAAGATTGAGCGGTGGCTGCGAGGGTCGGTGACGATGGCGCAAGAAGATCCCAAGCCGTGGGACGAATGGTTACAGGCGGCCCGCGCTCAGGTTCCGATTATCAAGGAACGATTCGATGAGTGGGTTGCGGCGGTCCGCGAGGAGCCGATGCTCGTATGGCATACGCCGGGCATTCGGTACGTGACCTACGGAGTGGGAGGATTGCTCGCACTCTGGGTTACAACTGGACTCTTGGGCATGTTGATGCCGCCGCCCCCGCCCGATGCGAGGGAGGCTGCCAGGACCGCGGATTACCATGTGGTTTGTGCCAATGAGCGTTGTCAACACCATTTTGTTATTAACCGCCCGTTCGGGTTTCGGAAGTTCCCCGTTGTCTGCCCAAAGTGTCAGCAGAGAACGGGGGCCCAAGCGCGGCGATGCAACTCGGAAACATGCTTGGGTCGATGGGTCGCCCCGCGGAAGGAAGCTGATGGGACACTGCGTTGTCCAAGATGCGGTCGTGTGTTTGAGTGAGTGGGAACGATGCCGCCATGACGGCGGTATGAATGAGTTGGCATGATGGCAGATAATCTCGCCTTGCTTTGCGCTGCGGCGGCGTCGATCGGATTTCTTCATACGATGCTGGGGCCGGACCACTACCTGCCGTTTGTGGCCATGTCCCGCGCCGGCGGTTGGTCACTGAACAAGACGCTGTTTGTAACCGTGCTTTGCGGTATTGGCCATGTGCTCAGCTCAGTGGTGCTGGGACTGATCGGGATTGCCTTCGGTGTCGCGGTTTTCAAGTTGGAAGCCGTTGAGGGTTTTCGCGGTGATTTGGCTGGATGGTTGTTGCTTGCATTTGGATTCGTCTACTTTGTGTGGGGCGTTCGCCGGGCGATCCGAAACAAGCCTCATTGCCACCGGCACATACACGCCAATGGCACTATGCACGAGCACGTCCACGTACATGCTGAGGATCACGTTCACGTTCACGCCGAGACGCACGAACCAACAC
>CAYOQG010000019.1:0-33556 GCA_964405925.1 uncultured Phycisphaeraceae bacterium
TCTGTGCCTCTTCCCATGGATCGAATCGGCACTTAATAACTAGAAATCGTATAATGCGGAGACTGGCGTTTCCTTCGGGGGCAGGTGAGGGGCTTCCCGGTACCCCTTCCGGGGCCTGGTGGAAGGCATTGACGGAGCAGGCCGTCAGCCCTAACATGTTTGGTTCTGCGCGGAACTGGCCGCTCGCGCCCCGAGCGGAGTGATTCGGTTGCCTCGGAGCAGATCCCGGTGATGGGAACTCGTTGTCGGCTTGCGGCTGCCACCATGACCGTCGTGGTGGCGCTTGTGGCGGGCTGCGCCGGTCCGCGGGCTATGTCCGGGAAGCAGCGGCTTGTACCCGCAACACATGCGTTTGCGTCCGACATTCCGCTGCCGAGCGGCTTTGAACTTGTCGATCAATCCAGTGCGGATTGGTCTGGCGACGTGCTAAGATGCTTGCGGCACCGGTACCGGGGCGGTGCCGACAAAGGTGCCGTCGAGACCTTCTACCGAAGTGAGATGCCGCTCGCCCGCTGGACACCAATTGGCGAGGACCATACAGACGGCCGGATTGCCATGCAGTTTAGGAAGGGTAAGGAATCGTGTTTGATCACCATTGAGGACGAGATGCACGGTCTGACGCGACACGTTGCCGTGGAGGTAGTCATCGCTCCTGCCACCGGACAAAGACGCGGCCCTGGACCACCCGGTCTGTGAAGAAACAGTCATGAAAGCCAAACGACGTCATGAACTCAAGGAAAACGACCTCCAACACATGGTGGAGGTCACTCGCAAGTATCTCGACGAGAATGGCAAGACGATCGGATTCGCGGTCATCATCATCGCCATCGTTGTCTCCGCGATCGCCTTCACGGTCCGCTCGCGGGCTGCGGCGATCGAAGATACTTGGCGACGCCGCAACTCCCTGAGTTTCGCGGACCCGAAAACGGGGAAAGAATCGCTCCGCACCTTAGCGGCCATGACCCGCGAGTCCTCGGACGAGGATTTCGTGTTCAGGGGTCTTGTGGACAGAGGCTCCCAGGCGTTGCGACTTGCTCGGGAGGTGCCGGCCCCCCCAGATCCTGAACTCAACATCATGGCCCGGGAGGCGTTCGAAGAATTGCTTCGCCGATTCGGTAACAAACGGCTTGCGGTTGGCATCGCTCATTGCGGGCTGGCGACAGTCGAGGAAAACGAATTCGTCCTCGATCGGGACATGGCCCACAAGAACCGGGCCGAGGAGCACCTCACCGCGGTGATCGAGAACCCCCAGCTCAGCGGCATGCCTTTCCAACGCCTAGCGTTGGACCGTCGCACCGCCCTCAATAAGGTGTTTGCCGAGGTCGAGTTCAAGTACGAAGTACCGGAGGACGAGGCAGCGGAAGAGACCGCGGCCATGCCTGCCGATCCAGCCGACCCAACCGAGATGGATTTGAGCAAGGTCCCGACCTTCAGGGCGACCGCTGCCCCGCCGGAGCCGACACCAGAGGCGGGCACCCCCAGACAGGAAGAGACCACCGAACCCCCGGTGCCACCTGACGGTTCGAGCGGCGACGACTCTCCCCAGACGGACTCTGCGGACCCACGACAGAACTAGCGCAGCGGGAGGCGTTACGTGGGCAGGTTGACCCCGCACCGAAATCCCCGCACGACGGCCGGCAACAACCCAACTGCCTCAATCTCAGTGCCGGGCTGTAAAGGAAACGAGCCGTTCGGCTTCCTTCATGGCAACGCCCTATCGTTGACGGCTGTCCTCTTGTTTGCCGGCCTTTTGCTGGCGTCCGGCTGCTCTCCGGGTTCCCTGCGGATCGATCTCTGGATTCTTGACGCGATGCGGGTTGCGCCTGGCGACCCAATCGGCGAGCACAGGAAGGGCCGACCCGGCGCTGGCCCGCAGCGTCTCCAGGCTGCCGGGGCCATCAATGAGACGCTGAGCTTCCGTTTCGCGGTCCGGCCCCAGGGCTTAATTCCGTCGGACGTGCAAATACAGGTCTCGCCATTCACTTCGCCGGAGGCTCGAATCGACCCTTCGGTTGTACAGATCTACCGAATGGAACAGGTCGCGATCGACAGATTCCCCGGTTGGCACGTGCGATCGATCCCCGCCGACCAGCGGGTGGCGCACCCGCTTGATGTACTGGTGCCTCTTGGCACGGGGGGCGGAGGCCTTTATCGCACGCTGCTTTCAAACGAGACCCGCGTCTTCTGGGTGGATATCACGATCCCAAAGGGTACGGTTGCGGGGACGTACAGCGGGCAGATCGAGTTGACTAGTAACGACACCCCGATAGCCGAGTTGCCCATGGAGCTGACTGTCTGGCCGTTCGTTCTCCCTGACGTCGGAGACGTTGCCGCAATCGCCGAGATCGACCCCCGGACACTTCTTCGACACCGTGCGACCGGTCGCGCCGGAGGTGCATCAGCGGGGTCCGACCACGACCGCAACGCGTTGGAACCGGATGAACCAGGGGAGCTGTTGCGCTCAACGCTTCGACTGCTGCAAGCCCATCGGCTCACGCCGGTACTTCCCGGCCTAAAGCCGATGGTGAAAGTCGACGCCCACGGCGACGTCGCGATCGACTGGGCATACTATGACTCGATTGTGGGACCCTGCCTCGACGGTCGCGGATTCTCGAACCGGGTGCCGCTCGCCCACTGGCCTGTTCCGCTAGGCGAGATCTTTCCCTCCCCCCGTTCCAATGGGCTCATCTCGCCCTCGGGTTACAGTGCCATACAGCGTCGGTATCTGACACTGTGCGCTCAACATTTTGAGGAACGTGGTTGGCTGGCTCACTGCTATGCCATCGCACCGACGACGATCCCGCTGACACCCCAGTCTGCTCGGTGGATCAGTGAATTCGCCTCCGCGGTCCACGTCGCAGATGCCCATCTGGACACGGCGTCGCGGCTTTGGCCGCAGGACATGGGGCCGTACGGTTGGGTCGACTATCCATACGCGGCGTTTGGCGACGCCGTAGACATCTGGATGCCTCCCGCCCAATTCTACGACGTACAGGCGATGGCGGCCCAGCGCGCGGCTGGTCGGCGAACCTGGCTGGCCCTCGACCGTCCACCGTATAGCGGGACCACCGCGGTGCAGGCCCGAAGCGTGGATGTCCGCGTGCTGAGCTGGCAGGCAGCCCAGCTCGGCTGTGAGGCATATCACGTTGGATGTGTCAATCAATGGCCGAACAGCATGGAGGATCCCACACCCGACCGATGCATCATCAGCGACCCCAACACCCTTCTTTATCCGGGCACCCCGTTTGGGGTCGGAGGACCCGTACCCTCCGTAAGGCTCAAATACTTGCGGCAAAGTCAACAAGACGCAGCTTATCGGACTTTGCTTTTGGAGCACGGCTTGGGCCATATATCTGACACTCTAGGAAAATCATTGGTCGGATATGCCGGCAGCGATGCTTACCGCACACATTTCGCCGATGGGCGACGCCCGGGGTGGGCGAACGACCCGTCCATGTATGACCTCGGACGCGAGATCATGGCTGGGGAGCTCATGCGCACGCTGCGTAGCCGCGATTCGAGGCACTCTACGACTTTCGCCAGAACGGCAGAGTGGCGGCAATTCATGCTCGGCACCCGTCGGCTACGCCTTGACGTCGATGGCATCCGGTTTCGAGTCACCGCCGATCGGCGTCGGGGCGTAGGATGGGAGGGGCACGTCGATTGCACCTTGACGATTGCGAATCGACGGCGCATCCCCGTGGGTGGGATCATGCGTTTCTCCGACCTGGCTGCCGACTGGGCGGCTGTGATCGAGGAGCGGGAGGTGCCCGCCGTTCCCCCGGATACGTCGCGCCGACTCACAGTCACAGCACGGGCGACATCCATGCCATCCTCAAGGACCGGCCATGTCCCGTTGTCCGTCGAGTTCACCTCAGACGACGGCAACGTGTACAATCGAACGGCTCAGTTGGCGTGCATCGCCGCAAGACCCTTCGAGGGCTCGATCACCATTGACGGTGATCTGTCGGATTGGCCTCCCGGCAGTGGCAACGTCGCTGCCGGATTCTTGCCGATCGCCCGCGACGTCGACGGATCGTCAAGCGACAAAGGCACTGACGCCGAACGTCATACCATGGCATTCGTCATGCGAGATGGGTACAACCTATATGTAGCGATCAACTGCGCCTGCGAGGGTGAGCTCGGTGCAGCCGAAGCGCGGCGTAACATCGTCGAGTATGATGATATGATCCCCGTGGGCGATGAGCTCGTCGAGATACTCGTCGACCCGCTCAACAGCGGCACGCGCTCGCCCACCGACCTGTACCATATCGTGGTGAAGCCGTCCGGGACGTATTTGACGGAGAAGGGGATCGGTTTCGATCCACCGTGCGGCCGGCGCGAACCATGGTCCGCAGAGATTGAGATTGCCGCCGGCACCCACGTCGGTCGATGGATCGTCGAAATGCGGATACCGCTTGGGACGTTCAGGGACGCTCCAACGACGCATACGGTTTGGGGGTTTAACGTTACCCGTTTCGAGGCTGCCCACCAGGTGTTTACCACCTGGTCCGGTGCATCGGGGAACGCATATGATCCTCTGTCGCTGGGCAACCTGTACCTGCCGTAGGCAAACCGGGGCGACCGTTCGGTTTGATTCAGCATAAGCGCCGGCTATGATTAAGCAGCCGCCTTCGACCGTACGCGCTTGGGCGGCCAGGTTTTCACCCTTCGTCCTCGCGATTGAAGGTTGCAGCCCATTATCGGAGATTGAGTTCCGATGGACGTCGGAATGGAAGGGTCCTTGCCCCGACACCAGCGGTGCCCCGATGCGAGGTCGGGATTCACACTGATCGAGCTGCTCGTCGTCATCTCGATCATCACCCTGCTGATCTCTATCCTCATGCCGTCACTGAGTCGCGCACGCGCTCAGGCGAAGGGCATCCACTGCCTCGCCCGTCTCCATGAGTTCGGCACTGCCCTTGCGACGTACGAAAATGGTTCCGTGGGAATGCTGCCGCCGGCCCGTTGGCTCCCAAGCGAGGAGGATCTCGAGCCCAATGAACAGGACGGCGGGCATCGTAGCGGAAACACCAGACAGGACCGGACCGACAAGCCAATCGAGTATGGGTGGGCCGAAGTGCTCTACATGCACATTTACGGACAGAAGGTCCGGGTCCCCACGAGCTACCCTGTACAGCGCAACACCGAACCGGGTTTATGGGGCGACTACTTCTCGTGTTGTGCCGTGGGCGACGAAGGTGTCAGCAGCGGGCATTATCGGGTCTATCTGCCTTCCTGGAGCAGCGGCAGCTATGCGCTCGAGCCCGGCGGCGTCTACGGAGAGACGACGCGCGCCGATCCGGATCGAAGTGGACGCCGCGAGCTGATCCGGCCCCGTCTGCCGCTCATTGGCGATGCGAACGATCTCTCCGAACGTGGCGATGGAATGGGTGACGATGACTGCAGCTATATCGATGCCGGAGAGGCAAACTATGTCGGCTCCAATGGCGTGAACAACGGAAACCGGTTCGCCGACCGCCATTATGGCGGCACCAACTACCTGTTTCAGGACCTGCACGGTGCTTGGCTGCCGAGACTGCGAGAGGACCTGGCCAAAGACTACGACCTGAACGGGGTCATCGATATTGAGTACAACCCCTTCCCTGGCCCGTAGACCCTCATCAGCTCAAATGTCCGCAGTGAGGGGCGTTCCACCAGTGGAGCGATGCACGGTGTCCGACCTTCGTGGAACCATGCAGGAGCTCACACCAAGACCCACTGCGGTTACGTACCTGCGCACCGTGTTCCTCGGTTCTCATGTGGGGTGACCGTCGGGCGGACGGAAGACCTTACCGTAGAAAAGAGGCGCGTCCCATTGCCTTGGCATCATTGATCGAGTAAGCTGGTGGTTTCCGCTCGCGGGCTTGCACGGTGCTTGCACCGAGCACCGTGTGGGACAAGAAGACACGGGCCAACTAGTAAGGTCGCGTGAGCTGGACGACGGTCGTCAACGGCCCGACACCCGTGCCACGGATGGACTGGTTGGCGTAATGGACCTACAACGGGAGTAGCTCCGGCAACCGATCGCCACGGATCGGCGTACCTCCGATGAAGATTACGCCCATTCTCAAGAAAGCGTGCGTCCGAGTACCACTCCAAGCGACAGACAAGACCACCGCAATCACCGAGCTGATTGATGCCCTCGACGAAGCCGGCCAGCTCGCCGACCGCGATGCTGTCCTCAAGGCGGTGCTCAACCGGGAGCAGACGCGCTCGACCGGTATCGGGCTGGGATTAGCTGTCCCGCACGGCAAATCACATGGATGCAGCGGACTAACCATGGCCGTCGGCAAGCCGCAAGCTCCCATGGAGTTTGAAGCGATTGACGGCCGGCCTTGCCAGTTCATCGTCCTGTTGGCCAGCCCTGTGGACAAAACCGGCCCCCACATTGAGGCCCTGGCCGGCGTTAGTCGCCTTTGGCGGAATGAGACCTTCCGCCGTCAAGTCCTCGAAGCCAAGACGGCCGACGATCTGCTCACCGCCATCGAGCAACACGAAGTGTGACCTGCCGGGCAGGTGATTACTGTATTCGTTTTTTTACCCATGCAGTGCGAGGACGCCAATACCGCGCGCCGACCCGCGTGCGGAATCGGTCCCGACGTTGTCGGGGACCCCGTGTGGAGGGCCAGATGCTAACCGCGCTCGCATACGGCAACCGTCACAGTCGGATTGGAATGGGAATCAAAACAGCTCGCGGAGGCGGCGTTTTACGATTTTTCCCGTTGGACTTGTGGGCAAGTCCTTGCGGACGTAGACCCGCTTCGGGACTTTGTAGCCGGCGAGCAACTGCTTGGCGTAGTTGCGAAGCTCTTGCTCGGAAACGGTGACCTCGGGGTTCGGAATGACGAACGCCACCGGGGCCTCGCTACGCGACTCGTCGGGAACACCGATCACGGCAGCCTGTAGAACACCGTCATGGGCTTCCAGGACAGCCTCGATCTCGCGGGGGGAGACATTCTCGCCACCGACGATGAGCAGCTCCTTGACGCGACCGGTGAGCGTGAGAAACCCGTCCTCATCGAGGTGCCCGACATCACCCGTCCGAAACCAACCGCCGGGATCGATTACCTTTCGGGTCTCTTCGGGTCTCTTGTAGTATCCCTTCATGACACCGGGGCTTCGTATCAGGATCTCGCCGTCCTCCCCGACGGATAGGTCCTTATCGTCGGTCCCAACGATCCGAATTTCGACGTTGCGGATGGGTTTGCCAACGGTGCCCGGACGGTTGTCCTCGATCGAGCATGCCGTCAGGATCGGTGAAGTTTCGGTCAGACCGTACCCCTCCCGAAGCGATACGCCAAAGCGTTCCTCGAAGCCGGCGCGGATGCTGTCAGCCAGTGGCTCTCCACCGCAGACGGCAAACTGAAGTGACTGGAACTTCTCGGCCGCGGCGGATTTCATCCTCAGCAACGCCCCGTACATGCTCGGAATCGCCATCATTGCCGAGATCTTCTTCTCCGAGATGGTCTTGACCACCGCGACGGGGCTGAACCTCGGTATCGCGTGCACCGTCAGACCAAGCATCGTGGTGATCAGCACGCTCACGGTGAGGCCGAAGACGTGAAAGGGTGGTAGAACATTCAAGAGAACGTAATTCGGCTCTATGCCGAGTGAATGGATCGCGTCCGCCGCGTTGCTGTGAAGGTTCCGGTGTGTTAGCTCGACGCCTTTCGGTTCGGCCGTCGTGCCGGAAGTATAAAGGATGACCGCGGTTGCGTCTGGGTCGACGCTCGGGGCCGGTGGAAGACGCCGCAACATGGCCCAGCAGGTCTTTCGCCTCAGCGGCAGATCCTCAAAGAACAGGGTCCGTGCGGAGAGCTTTGGGCCAAGCTCTTGAAAATGGCGAACAGTCAAGATCAAGTCAAGTTCCGCATCGTCGACGACTTTGCCCAGCTCATCCGCGCTCAAAAGGAAATTCAGCGGAACGGCGATCTTCGAGGACCACAGAACCCCGAAAAACGCCGGCGGAAAGATTGATGATGCCGGCAACATGATGCCGACCCGTTCACAGGCTGTTTCCCGCCCAATGATATCCCGCAGCACGGATGCCAAGACGGTAAGCCGCTTGAACGTAAACGAGTGCAGAGCGTCACTGACCCCCAGCTTGTTTGGTGATCGACCATTGGCATCGAGTAATATGTCAACTAGCATGAGCAAACACAGCCCGTTGGAATCGCGCCGTGACGAGCGTAGCTTCGACTCCCGCCCTTGTCCAGCCGACATACGCATGACCAGCGCAAATCCACCTGGCATGTCCCGCCTGGGTTGCCCGTATCAACGGGGTCTTGCTACGACTCGCATCACGAATCTTACCGGGCATGCGCGGACTTTGACCAAGACATGAGATTACCCGGATTGTCCAACCTGTATCAGGCCGATTCGATCGGTGTCTCACTCGGTGCAAGTTCCATCGCCGCGGGTGGGTCGCGCCTGATCGGCCTCGCCCGCGGTATCGCCCTGGCGTGGTTGATTCCCCAGGCACAGTTTGGTCTGTTTGGGGTAGCATTGCTGGTAGTGAACGTCCTGCTGCCGCTCTGCAGCGTCGGGCTTTACGAAGGCGTGACACGCTATACGCCGTACCACGAGTCTGCGGGCACCCTTCGACGGTTCGTCATCCGCTCGGGGCTGCTTGTCGTCGGGTTGGCTGTCACCGCGACGGTTGCACTTGCGCTGGTCATCGAACCGATATCGTCGATCTTGTTCTCCGCGCCGAGGGTCGGTCAGCTCGAAGTGTCGGAGTCTACGGACATAGCCAGCCTAAGCAGCCTTACGCGGGCGGCGCTAGTGTGTGTGCTGTCGCTTGCCATCTATCAGACATTCCTCGGTCTGCTCAAAGGCTTGAGGATGTTCCGGGCCATTAGCGTTATCGAATTGATGACCGCTTGTCTTTTTACGCTCTTGGCGCTGCTCAGCGCGTTTGGCGGCTTCGTAACCGCGGGTGCGCTGATCATCACATACGCAGTTTCGTGTGTCGCCGCAGTAATGATCTTCAGCCCGGGATTGATCTTGAAAATCTCGGAAATGGAAGCTGTGAAGCAGCGTGCAGCTGAAACGGGATCACATCGTCCCCCCTCCCGTCTCTTGACCTATAGTCTGTGGGCGGCGGGGACTGCCATCCTCTGGCACGCCCTCTCATACTACCCCATGTGGTATCTTCTGAAAGTGTCTGACGATAAAACCGTGGGCATCTTCCATGCCGTTCGACTGGTCACCCAGTTCATCCACATTGGCGCAGTGATGTTGACGGCGATTGTGGCAGCGAACGTGACTCGGGTCTGGGAACACAGCGGGCGTGAAGCGGCCGTACCCCGCCTCAACCTGTTGACAAAGGGATGTGTCGTAGTCTTTCTCCTTGGTGCCACATTCCTGGCGCTTTTGCGCCCGCTCGCCCTGTGGCTGTTCCCGGAAGCGTTTGCATCCGGCAACGTTGCCTACGACCCGCTCGTTCTCTTCTTCCTGCTTGTGGGTGTCGTGGGTCTCGTCGCTGTGCGGTTCAACCTGCTGGAGAAGCCTCGGCTGGCATGTCTGGCTTGGCTCGTTGGTGCTGTTGTCAACGTCGTGGCATCTTATCTGCTCCTGCCGCCCGGCCGCATCACTATAGCGCCATCGAACACGGCTGCTCTGCAAGCAGCCGCCTGGGCCGGGGTCATTGGTGCCTCAGCGACGCTGGCAGTCTGTGTCCTTTTGGCCTTACTCAAAGGCCTTGGCCTCGATCGACCGATGCTTGTCTTGATTCTTGCGGCGTACGCCTTGGCGGGCGGATGGGTCGGTGGATTGCTGGCCTCGATGGCTCTAATCACACTTCTTTTCACCACCCGCCTTCTCCTGTCCGATGCGGAGCGAAGCGAGTTTGCCGTCACCATCTTGCGAAGCAGCGCCCGATAACGCGGCAAATAGTCCTCGCCCCGATCGTGATCACCCATCGCCCGCTAATAACCCGCGCGACGCGACCTTCCGATATAGCGTTTGTGGTGCTTTAAGAAGGTTTCACAGGCGAGAGTACGATGTCACAAGACCCATCAAAGGCCGTCGCCGCCAGCGGCCAGAAACCACCGCCCCCGCCTTTGACGCAGGCGATCAAAGCCCGCTTCGAGGCTGAGGATCTGGTTCGCCGTGGTGTGTGTTTACTCAATGCCGGACAGTACGACCAGGCGGAGGCTGCCTTCGCACGGGCTGCACAGTCGGGATACACCGAGCAACCGCTGGCATCGTACCTGGCGGCTTGCCTGCTCGGTCAGAACAAGCCTCGCCGTGCCGCTGAGCAATTCGCCAAGCTCGCGGACGACAGTGACACCGAGACGGCCTCACGAATTCGCTACGCGCTGGCCTGCTGGTCGGCAGGCGAGTCTGACGAAGCACTCGACGCTCTCCGTGAGGGGATTCGTTCGAATCCGGAAGATGCCGAACTTCACTTTCAGCTCGGTACCCTCCTAAGCGCCCAGGAGCGTTATGACGAGGCGGAGCTACGATTCACGCAGGCGATCAACATTGATCGCCGCCACAGTGAGGCGTGCGTCAGTCTGGCACTATGCTACGGCACCCGCAACAACTCTGCCGAGGCCGTGTCATATCTACGACGGGCCCAGGCAGTCAAACCCTGGGATGCCCGCATCGCCCTTCTCTTGACCCAGGCTGCCAAGGCAGCGAGGCAACAGGGCCTTTCCACTCGAACGCAGGCCCAAATGCCCAGCAGTGACGATGACAACAACGAACAAGGCCTCGAGGAGCTCTCGCAAGTCATGGTATCGGAACCCGATTTCGTCGATGCACTCCTCGCGTTATCGGACGAAAAGGTCGATACGCGAGTCTTTGACCTGCTCCTGACGGCGATCCGAACAGCTCTTCGCCGCCACCCGGCGCACGCGGAGCTGCACTATCATTGCGGGCGTCTGTTGGCCCGTCTGGGCCGTTGTGACGACGCGATTGCCGAGAACGAACAAGCCGTCGATATCCAGCCAACGTTCATTCGCGCACTGATTGAGCTTGCGAAGCTGTATCAACAGACGGATCGCACATCCGACGCAGCCACGCGTTTGGAGCAGGCCATCACCGCAGGTGCGGAATATGCTGACGTGTATTACCTGCTCGGAAACTTGTATCGCAAGCAGGGATACGTCGGGCGGGCACGCAGTGCCTACAAGCGTGCACTTCTGATCAACGAACGTTACGAGGCCGCCGTGCAGGCCCTCGAAACGCTCCCCGTACTCTAGCATTCGGAGGGATCTATGTCGTACTTGCTGGAGATATTGGGGCGGGGCCTGCTATCGGAGCTTGGGGCGGCGTTCCGCACCTTGCTGCACGATGAAGATGTCCTGTCAACATCTCAGTTGGAGACGTGCGTCGAGCAAAATCCGGACGACATTGAGAGTCACCGCAAGCTCGGCATCAGATTGCTTGCCGACCAACAGTACCGTCGGGCGCGGGATATGTTCCAGGCAGCGTTGCAGCTTGATTCAACGGATCAGGTCTGCCTCATCGGGGTCGCCTGCGCCCTGGATGAGCTGGGTCTTACACGCACCGCAGCGGAGCAGCTTCGCAAGGTGCTCCAACATCACCCCGAAAACGGACCCGGTTGGTTTGTGCTCGGTTTTTGCCAGGAAAAGCTCGGCGACATCAATGACGCCATCGTGTCATACGAATCAGCCCTGGATAACACCCCCGAGCTTCGCAACGCCCACGAGCGATTGGCCGCCGTGTATCTGAAGCTCGACAACGTAGGAATGGCCATCACCCATTACGAGCATCTCTGCTGGTGCGATCCGGGTGATCTGACGGCCGGTCTCATGTTGGCGAGCCTGTACCTGCGGGCCAAACGCTACGAGGATGCGATCCGCCAGTATCAGTGCGTCATCACCCTCGAACCCGACAACTGGGAGGCCCAAGATGAGCTGGTCGCGGCTTGCATCGAAGCTGAACAATATGAGGAGGCAGTCGAAGTCTTGACAGCTCTGATCGAACGCCGCCCCGAATGTGCGGACCAGCACCTCCAGCTCGGCGATCTATACACCAAGCTCGGCCGACAACACCAGGCCCTGGACGCCTATTCGCAGGCGGCGTCGCTCAATCCCGACTATTTGGAGGCAACGATCAAGGTCGGCACCGCCCGCCTGAGAGAAGGACTCTTTGTCGAGGCGGCTGAGGCTTTTACCAGAGCGATCGAGCTGAACGATCGGATTGTGAACGCCTACCTCGGGCTCGGCGTTGCCCAGCAGGCCCTCGGCAAGACCGATGAAGCCGAAACCTCCTTCAAGATCGCCGCTGACGTCGAACCCAATAGCACGCTTTTGTTCAGCGAGACGGCACGATTGCAGCTTCAAGTGTCAGCCGCTCAACAGGTTGGCAGATACCTCGCACCGCAGGCCATTGCCCATGCACCCAAGGGACCGCCCGACGAAACCGTATCCACCATGATCCAACAGCAGATTGCCAACGTGCAGGCCGCCCTCGCCATGCGTCCAAACTATGCCGATCTGCACTATCGCCTGGGGGTGCTCCTCAAGCACGATGGAGATCTCGCCGGTGCGATCGAATCTTTCCGCCGAGCGGTCATGATCAACCCGCAATACCTCAAAGCGCTCACCAAGTTCGGGCTGACCCTTCGTGAAGCTGGGCAAGCGGACGAGGCCATGCACGTGCTTCAACGGGCTTCCGAGATCGCTCCCGAATCGATCGATCTTCACTACCAGGTAGGCCTGATCTTCGCTGACCGCAACGAGTTCGCCTTGGCACTAGAGCGCTTCGAACGAGCAGCGGCAGAGGAGCCAGGCAACCAGGACTATGTCGCCAATCTGGCATTAGCCCTTCAGAACATGGGGCTCATCGACCGGGCAACCGCGACCTGGCAGACACTCTGCGAAGCTACCCGCCGAAGCCCACCCAAGGAAGCTCTGCCCGACTTGCCGAGCCGAATGCGGCGCAACCGCCTGTGACTCGTACCCGCGTAACGGCCGCATCCAACCCGGCCTTACGGCTTTGGGGGAGGCTCGCCGAGCAGCTCCGTCAGCAGTGATCGAAACTTGTCACCCGGGTCAATGCTGCGCAGCACGCCGCGACGATCGACGACGAAATAGGTGGGGATCTTCAGAACACCTTTGGTCACGAGCAGCTCGTTTTCAAGGCCCCTGTAGTCGAAGTACTGCGGCCAGGGCATCTGGTACCTCTGAACGGCCTGCTCCACCCGCTTCCCGTCCTTGTCGACGTTGACGCCAATCAACCGCAGGCCCCGGTCTTTGAACTCGTTGTGCAGGTCGATCAGTTCGGGGATCCCCTCCATCGAGGGCTGGCTCCACGTTGCCCAGAAATGCACGATCAGGACGTTGCCGAGGTAGTCTGTCGTCCGGATCGACCGTCCGTCCGTAGTGACGTACCCGAACGAGAAGCGTTGGCCTACGGCAACGACCCTGTAGAGTTCCCCCTGTGCACGACGGGTGGCCTGGTGCGTTGGATACGCTCTTTTGAGCTCAGCGAACTCCCCACGGGCACGGTCCACCAGACCTTGGGCAATCAAAACGCGAATCAGGCTTGCACGAATGACCGGCACACGTTCAGAGCGTGGGAAATCCGCTAAAAACGCCTCGTAGCGCTCCTGCGTGCCAACGAGCCGACGCTCATCAGGCATGTTCTCAGCACGTGCGCCTAGCACGAAGGCTTGAATGGCGTAATAGGCGTTCTCCGAAGCCAGGCGGTCCGAGGGATCGCTCTTCGCGATTCTCTGCGTTTGAGAGAGGAGTCTCTCCAGGTAGCCCGCATGGAGGCGGGCAAGATCGGCAAGAGCCGCTAACTCGACGATCAAGGCCTCGTCGCGGAACTTCGTCTTGGGATAGCGCCCGAGCAATGTGTCCACCTCAGCGACGACCTGCTGATTGGCTGTTTGGCGGATGGCCAGTCTCTGCCCGTCCGGAACGCCGCTCGTGTCCACTTCGGTCAGTTTCTTGATGCGCTCAACCAGAGCTTCCTCGGAAAACGCACCCGGTTCGGTCGTCTGCCCCCTGGTTGTCCCCTGTATCAGCGCGAGGGAGACACCAGCGGCCAATAGCCCGAGACCGTGACTCGATGTACGCATGCGATCCGCTCTCATTTCTCAACTCCACTCCATAATCGCCCCAATCGTAGGGACAAAGGGGGTGTCGTCTCAACCCGCCCAGTTCTAAAGGTTTATTACCGTGGGCTCGCGGTCGCACAGGGATTGAAGCCGTGAAGGATCGGGTTCGGCCCCCAGACCCCCAGCGGCAAGCCGCGGCAGGCGCCCACCGTAGCCGAACTGCAGGCTCTTTGCCGCAACGTCGTCCGATAGCAGCAACGAGCCAAGAGAGCCCTCGGCGTGCGAAACCGAGGGGCACACTTGCAGAAAGCGCACGCCGGCTGCGGATAGCAGGCTTGTCTCACCAATCATGCATCCGAGACGCACGTCCAAACCCGCTCGACGCCCCAAGGATGCGATTCGCAACGAGGGGATCATTCCGCCACATTTGCTCAGGCAAATGTTGAAAGCGTCCGCGGCTTTGACGTCGATCAGGCGCTGGGCATCCTCCGCCGTGACAACGGACTCGTCCGCGATGACCGGAACCTCGAAGAGGTCTCGCAAGATGCAAAGGTCCTCTTCGTCTCCGCGCGGCACAGGCTGCTCGATTGCCGTGATACAGTTCCCCTCCGCGTCCGACAGCCAGTCGATGGCTTCATCCTTGGACCACCAGCCGTCGGCATCCACCGTCAGAGTTGCCCCTTTGCGTGTAAGCGGGCCCCGTAGGTAGGATCCTACCCGCCGAAGGCGGTTCAGGTCGCCTTGCATCCCGACCTTGAGGGTGAAGCTTCGCACGCCGCGCCAATACAGACGCCGAAGATGACGAAGCATCGACGCCTCATCGTCGTGTGCCAACAGACCGGCGTACCGGGCCCGACGTAGGCTCCCGGGCGAGCCAAACCCCGGCAACCCCATCCATTGCACGAGATCGTCGACGCCACGGTTGTAGGCTTGCATGGTGGCGTCCAACAGCCCCAGGTCGATGGCGGCACGCGCCGCTGGAATAGGGTGACCCGTCCTGTCACGCCAAGGCAATGCTTCGATTGCCTCCAGAGCCTCTGGAAAGGAAGCCGGATGGAACTCCAATAGGGCGGGAGTGAAAACATCGCAAAGGGCTGCGACCACCGAATCCACCGTCTCGTCCGTCACATCACGACGCGGCAGCGTCTCGCCGTAGCCAGTCGCGCCGTTTGTGAGCTCGATGGACACCACAACCGGATCCGCCACACCGCGCTCTGCTCGCGCGCTCGTCACCTTCCAATTAAGGGGGATACTCAGTGGGAACACACTGACGCGGTAAACGATAGCGGCTGTCACGTGACCACCTTGCTAGACATACGGGCTCGGATAGCGAGGATATTATACCGAGTCCGGCATGAACGTGCCGAGCCCCGATGAGCATCGGGGCTGAGTGGCGAGCCTTTGGTCCGCCCATCTACTCGAATAGCCCCTTATCAACGCTCTCGACTCGGCATTTCCAGGCTGGAAACGGAGTGACGCGTCTCTTGCCGGTTAACACCCTGTCGCTGAGGGTATAAAGACGCTCAGGAAAGGCTAGTCGTCGCGAGCTTCGAGCAGATCTTGTTGTCCGAGGACCTCAAAGCCCTTATCGCGAAGCATGTTGACGGCGTCCTCGATCGTGTCTGTGCAGACCGCCAAAGCTGCGTTCCCCTTAGGCCGAATCAACAAGGGGTATGTGTAGAAGATGTTGACCTCCCCGCCGATCAGGGCCATCCACGTGTTCAAAAGCGCTCGCTTGCCGTGCGGTAGGCTCACGACGATGAGTTCAGTCTCGCTGACCTGGAATCGCCCGTTGGTCAGCACATCGTACGCCCGCTCAGGATCGTCGAGGATCATCCGGCAGATCGCACAATCGATGCAGTTGACAACCGAGACCGCCAGAATCCGGATTTCGGTCTGAGCAAAAAGTCGGGTCAGTTGGAGTAATTGCCCGACGCGGTTCTCGACGAAGACCGACTGCTGCCTCACCGTCGGCGAGTCGCTCGCCTCGGCCGTGTCCAAAGGTTCAAGTTCCATCGTTGGCCAGTTTATCGGCCACTCGAAAAAGCCCAAGCCCTTTTCCGGTGCCCGATTTCAAGACATCCTACACGGTGCCATTTTCGCAGGCGTGCTGACTGTCACCTTGGCAGTCCAAACCGCCACTCGACATCAGCCTATGTCGTTATCTATTTTATGTCAATAGGTTATGAAAATACACGAGTCCGACTCCGTCGGTACGTCGCTTGTACCCATATTGTCGTGGAAAATTTGCGCTCATGTAGCGTTGCATAACACTGAGCGAAGGAGACTGTAATGTCGAAGATCATCGGGATCGATCTGGGGACGACGAACTCCGTGGTGGCGGTGGTCGAGGGCGACGCGCCCAAGGTGCTCACAAACGCCCAAGGTTCCCGACTGACCCCTTCTGTCGTGGCGATTACCGAAAAGGGAGATCGTCTCGTTGGGCAAGTCGCCCGCCATCAACAAGTGACCAACCCCGAAAACACGGTTCATTCGATCAAACGGTTCATGGGCCGCCGACACAACGAGGTCAGCAGCGAAGAGAAGATCGTGGCCTACAAGGTCATGGGTGGTCCGGAGGAACTCGTCAAGGTCGAGATCCGGGGAAAGCAATACACGCCGCCCGAAATCAGTGCCATGGTGCTGCAGGATCTCAAGAAGACCGCGGAGGACTATCTGGGCCAACAGGTGGAGCGGGCGGTCATCACCGTTCCGGCCTACTTCAATGACTCACAACGAAAGGCCACCAAAGACGCTGGGGAAATCGCAGGCTTGAAGGTCGAACGCATCATCAACGAGCCAACGGCCGCCGCACTCGCCTACGGTCTGGAAAAGAGGAAAGAGCAGACGATCGCCGTGTTCGACCTCGGTGGCGGGACGTTCGACATCTCGATCCTGGAGATCGATCCCGAGATCGGCACGTTCGAGGTCAAAGCCAGCAATGGCGACGGACACCTAGGCGGCGATGATTATGACGAGGAGCTCATCAACTATCTCGCTGACGCATTCCGCAAGCAGGAGGGCATGGACCTCCGCAGCGACCCCATGGCCCTCCAACGCCTGAATGAGGCGGCGGAGAAGGCCAAGTGCGAACTCTCGACGATGATGGAGACCACCATCAACCTGCCATACATCACCGCGACCCAGAGCGGTCCAAAGCACTTGCAGGTGACTGTTACCCGGTCCCAATTCGAGCAGCTTACCAAGCAGCTGACCGAACGTTGTCGGCGGCCTGTGATGGAATGTCTCGAGGCTGCCAGGATGACCCCAAAAGACATCGATGAAGTCGTTCTGGTCGGCGGCTCAACGCGCATGCCTGCGGTGCAGGCCCTGTGCAAGGAAATCTTCGGAAAGGAACCGAACAAAGGGATCAATCCTGATGAAGTGGTCGCCGTTGGCGCAGCCATCCAAGGCGCCGTACTGGCTGGTGACAAAGAGGATATTGTCCTGCTGGACGTCACACCTTTGACGCTCGGCGTCGAGACCCTTGGCGGCGTTGCCACACCGTTGATCGAGGCCAATACGACGATTCCAACGTCCAAGACCGAGACGTTTTCAACCGCCGCGGACAACCAGACGGAGGTCACCATCCATGTCCTCCAGGGGAATCGCCCAATGGCGGCTGACAACCGGACGCTGGGAAGGTTCAATCTGCCCGGGATTCCACCCGCCCGGCGCGGAATCCCCCAGATCGACGTCACTTTCGATATCGATCGAAATGGAATCTTGAGCGTCTCAGCCAAAGACAAAGCCACCAGTAAGGAGCAATCCATCCGCATCGAAGGCAGCGGCGGCTTATCGAAGGAGGAAATCGAGCGGATGAAGAAGGAGGCTGAGGCTCATGTTGCCGAAGACTTGAAGAAAGCCGAGCTCGTTACCCTGCGCAATCAGGCGGAACACGCCGCCTACCAGATTGAGCAACAGCTCAAAGAGTACGGGGAGAAAATCCCGGCTGACCAACGCGGGAAGGTCGAGGCTGCTATCAACAACGTACGTAAGGTGATCAAAGGCGACGACGCTGACGCGATCAAAAAGGCAAACGACACCCTCATGACCGAGGCCCAGGCCATCGGCAAGGTGGTCTACGAGCAGGTCGCCCAACAGCAGGCGGCCGGTCCCGACACTGCACAACCGTCGGGCGGGGCCAAATCCGCGTCGTCGAAGGACGATAACGTCATCGACGCGGAGTTCGAGGTCAAGGACGCCAAGTAGCCGCGGCAAACGACAGTCCGCACCGCCTGCGCGTCCGAAACGCCCGCCTTGGTGCTTCCATCCCCGGTCATGATTCGTTATTCTTTGCACAATATAGACCGGCGGCGTAGCTCAGTTGGTGAGAGCGTGGGATTCATAACCCCAAGGTCCCCGGTTCGAACCCGGGCGCCGCTAGTGCCGTAGATTACGCCGAACACCAAAACTACCTGCACCCGTCCTGGTTGGACTGCGGGCTGGAAGCAGCGACGTCGGTGCGTTGGGCAGCGGGACTTCTGAACGCTGAGAACGGGCAGGCTCTCAGTTTCTCAGTTGCCGCTCGACCATCTTCTCGGTCACAGGACTGTCAAACTCTCGTCGCTCCAGTATCGCCTTGGTACTCCAGAAAGATGATCGCTTTCACTCTGACTGGCTGCACACCCTGGGACCTGCCTGACTGTTTGCAAGGCGACCCGGAGATCAATCAAAGGTGATCAGCAGCTCGATGACTCCGTCCTCTTTGCTCGCCGTCAGCCGGAACGCTTTGTCTACCTCGCCGAACGTGAATCGGTGTGTCGTCATCGGCGAAGGCTCGACACGCCCATTCTCGATCAAGCGGAGTAACCGTTGCATCCGCTCCAGGCCACCTGGGCACAGGCCAGCGCGGATCGTCTTATCGCTCATGCCCACACCCCGATCTAGACGGGGGATGTTCACGAAATCGCCCTCCCCGAAATAGCCCACGACCGAGATGGTGCCGCCAGGTCGCGTGGCCCGTACACAAGCCTCGAACGTCGGCTGACTACCGAGGCACTCGATAGCGGAGTCCACACCGTCACCTCCGGTGAGATCGCGGATCTTCCCAATGGAATCACCCTTCGTGTGGTCGACGACCAAGTCCGCACCGAAGTGTTTGGCGAGTTCCTGCCGCTTCGGAACACTTTTGACGGCGATGATCAATCCCGCTCCGAGCGGCTTTGCCCCAGCGGTGGCCATGAGCCCGACAAGGCCCTGGGCGAACACCGCTATACTTCCGCCGAGCGGGATTCTGGCATGTTCCGCACCCATAAAACCGGTCGACATCATATCCGTCGTGTAAGCCGCTTTCTCGTCCGGGACCGAGTCCGCGATCTTCGTCAGGTTGGCCTCGGCGTCGTTGGCGTGGAAGTACCCCGCGAACACGCCGTCCTTGATGCTGGCGAAATTCCAGCCGCCCAACATCTGCTGGCACTGTGACGTGTACCCGCGTTGGCAGTTATCACAGCGATAACAGGGGGCAATCGCATTCACCGCGACACGATCACCCTTCTCAAAGCCCTCTACCGCCATACCGAGTTGGGAGATGACCCCGACCCCCTCGTGGCCCAATGTCAGGTCCATTCGATCGCCGATGGCACCGTTGAATGAACGACGGTTTCAGATCGACAACAACGTGAAATGGCGACCAAAGTCAGCGAAATCGAGTGCACTCAGTGTCAGGTCGCCACCCTGCTTGAAGGGCCGGTGTCAGCTCAATGCCTGGCATGCGATTTCAGTGAAAACGGCAGAGGGCTTCCAGTTCTCATACGGCGGACCTCCGGTACATGAGATCTCAAGGCGTTCCGGAGTATCATCCTGTCCTCCCGTGGCTTCTTGGAGGGGGCGTCACATCCGCGGTTGGATTTGGCCGATGGTCGGTGGACCCCGGCTCTGCATCTTTGCCTCCGTAGTTTGTAGCCTAGTGCAAGATATGGCCATGCCCGATGAGTTGCTGCACCGGCGGATGTGGTATACTCGGGTGTTGTCTTACCGAGGCTATTCGTCCAAGGAGGAGAGGTCATGGTGCGTCCGATAACCCCCCCTGGTTCGGTCCTGGCATTTCTGCTCACTGGCTTGCTCATACCGGCTTCGGCCTCCCAGATGGGGGAGATTGCGGCGGGGCTTGTGGAGCAAACGAGCTATCAGCACTTCCTCGATGACATGCTTTACACTCACATCGGGGACAACCGCGGGTTTGGTCCCGAGCACGATCTCGCCCGTGACAACATTGTCACCCTCTTCGAGAGCTTTGGTTTGACGGTGACGCTGGAGCCCTTCGTCTACTCCAGCGAGGTGTACTATAACGTGGTCGGCACGAAGCTCGGCACTGGGTATCCCGATCAGGAGTACATCATCGGGGCGCACTTCGACTCCGTCAATAACCCTGGTGCGGATGATAATGCCAGTGGTGTGTCGTTGGTGCTGGAAGCGGCCCGCGTTCTGAGCCCCTTTGAATCGGACTACACCATACGCTTCATCGCGTTCGATCGCGAGGAGCAGGGGCTTTACGGCAGCGAGGCGTACGTGCTAAGCCACATCGGTGACGACATTCTGGGGATGATCTCGGCGGATATGGTGGCCTACGACACCGGTGCATACCACGTGGACATCTATGGCTCTTCCGCCTCCAACGCCCTAAAGACCGAACTCGCCGAAGCTGTCACCGTCTACGGTGATGGGCTGTCCCGGTCGATTTTCGGTCCCCTGGACGCGAGTGATCACGCCCCCTTTGAGTGGTACGGTTTCGACGCCTGCCTGATCATCGAGGATTGGGGTAACCCCTATTATCACACGCAAAACGACAACGTCGACCTGCCCAACTATATCGACTACGCATACGCGACCCAGATCACCCGTGTGATCGTCGGATTTCTCGTCGACTACGCGGGGGTCAATGTCGCCCTGGCGGGTGATTATGACACTGATGGTGACGTTGACTTGGACGACTATAATGCGTTCGCAACCTGTTTCACCGGGGAGGGTGCGTCGCCAGACGACCCCGCGTGTCTTTTCTTTGACTTCGATTCAGACTTGGATGTTGACTGTGCCGATTGGGACGTGTTCGCTGAGTCGTGGACGGGTCCCGGACGGGCGCCTACGTTTTGGCCTTGCTTACTCCTTCCGCCCACGGCGGAGTCAGGGGGCAGTCGGACACTGGCTGTGACACCACCGGAGCACGGTCTACCCATGGCCCTGCTCGTCACGGGAGACCCCGACGACCCAACCATCTCATGCGTATTTCAATACGTGCAAGCAAACGGCCGACTTGGGGCGTCAGCAGTCTTCCAAACAAACGACGCCTGGGGCACCGTGCTGGTAAGCAGTGAGGAGCTCGTCCCCGGGACGTCGTACGACGTATGGTGCGACTACGGCGAATTTGGCCAGTGCACAGAAGGTGTAACGGTAACCACAGCTTTGTGGGGTGATGTCGTGGGCGACTTTGTAGCCGGCCAGTGGACGCCGGCAAACGGCACGGTTGACTTCAATGATATCACCTCCATCGTCGATGCGTTCAGACACCTGCCCATAGCGCCGCCGGTGGCTGCTGCAGACCTCGTGGGACCAAGCGGTGCGGAATGTGATCCGGATTTGGCTATCGATTTCCTGGATATCGGCGCCGGGGTGGACGCCTTTAAGGGATATACCTACTGGGACAGCACTTCGTGCTTGGGGCCATGTGAGTGATAGCGGCGAGGGGGACGACCGCCCGGTGAGACATCGCGCACATGACCCGTGGGCTCCCCCTGACGGCGATCGAGCGAGTATGAGCACAAATTGCACGGCTTGCACCGCTTCGCCGTCGTTTTAGGCTCCTAAAGGCCTTTTGAGCCAAGTGGAGAATGGAGCATGACTCAGCCGGACCAAAACATAGCCCGTCTACACAAGGAGTTGGAGGCCCTTCACGCCCGTGTTGCGGATCTCGAAAAGGCCGCGACCGAGCGCCAACGGGACCACGAGGCCGTGCAGGCGAGCGAACAGCGCTATCGAGCGATCGTGGAAGATCAGACCGAGTTCGTTTCACGCCACACAACGGGCGGGGTGCTTACCTTTGTGAACGAGGCCCTATGTCGCTACGTCGGAATGAATCGCGAGGAGTTAGTGGGTCAGAGCTATCTTCCCTTTATCTTCGACGAAGACCGTAAAATACTCCTGCAGCATCTTTCGTCTCTCACATGCGAGAATCCTGTGGACACCATTGAGCACCGCGTGATGCTGGATAACCGTGGTGTGCGCTGGCTGCAGTGGACGAACCGCGCCATATACGATGAGGCTGGAAGGTTTGCCGAATTCCAATCCGTGGGCCGTGACATCACGGACCGCAAGCGGGCAGAGGAATCGCTCAAGGAGACGACAGAGTTGCTGGAGCACCTCCTGAAGGTCAGCCCCACAGTGGTCTACCGGTGCGAGCCGAGCGGCAGTTACCCAGCCACCTTCATAAGCGCGAATGTCGAGAAGCAGCTCGGGTATGAACCACGTCAATTCACGAATGATCCGCAGTTCTGGGCTAGCCATATTCACCCGGACGACGCGCCGCGTATTTTTGCCGAACTGGCAGATATCTTTCAGAGGGATTGCCACACTCACGAGTACCGCTTCCTACATCAAGATGGCACCTATCGTTGGATGCGCGATGAGCTGAGGTTGACACGTGATGCTGAGGGGAACCCCCTGGACATCGTCGGCAGTTGGGTGGACATCACCGACCGCAAGCAGGCTGAACTCGAATTGGCGGAGGCTGGACAACGCCTCGATTATCTGCTCAGTTCGAGTCCAGCAGTGGTTTATAGCTGTGGTGCGGGCCCGGAATACGCCACAACGTTCATCAGCGGCAACATCTCAGCCTTGCTCGGGTACCGTCCAGAGGACTTCTACAACGACCCCCGCTTTTGGGAGAAGGCCGTTCACTCCGACGATCGCAGTCGTATCCTCGCCAAGTTGCATCGCGTTGAGCGTGGCGAAGCTTTGTCATATGAGTACCGGTTCCGACACGCTGACGGACATTATGTTTGGCTTCATGACAAGCTGATCCCGATCCAAGACCCAGACGGGCGGGTCATCGAGATCATCGGGAGCTGGTTTGACGTTAGTGCTCGCCGAGAAGCCGAGCGGGCCCTGCGGGAGAGCGAGGCGCAGTACCGCAACCTCTTTGATCGTGTTCCGGTCGGACTCTATCGCACCACTCCAGACGGTCGCATCCTGGATGCAAACCTTACACTGATCGAGATGCTCGGCTACCCAGACCGCGACACGCTCTTGAGGGCCGGCGCGAGTTCCCTGTACGCCGAACCCGACGCGCGGGGTCGCCTGCTGGAGCAGATTAACCGAACCGGGGTGGCCCAGAACCTGGAGTTCGAGCTTGAGCACCGTGATGGAACGCGAATCTGGGTGCGGGAGAACGTGCGTGCGATTCGCAACACCGAGGGTGCAGTGACCTCGTACGAGGGAAGCTTGGAGGACGTTACGAAGCGAAGGCAGGCGGTGACCCAGTTGGAGACCGAGCGGCAGAAGTTGCGATCCTACTTCGACACCATGATCGACGGGGTCGGGATTGCCAACGAGCGTGGCGAAATCGTCGACGTGAACAAGTCGCTGGTCCAAATGCTCGGGTATGAATCGCGGGAAGACGTTGTTGGCAAGACTGTCTTCGACCTCGCCGGTTTGCGAGATCGTTCTACGGTTGAAAGGCGGTTCGCCGAGGCCATCCAAAACCGGACGCGGTTTATTGCGGGTTTGGAGTCCAGCTATCGCCGCCGCGACGGCACGGAGTTCCCCGTTTTGCTGAATATCACCAATGTTTGGAACGACGACGGCACGTTCGCCGGAAATCTAGCCGTGATCAGAGACATCACCGAGCAGAAGCTGGCAGAGCTGGCGCTTCGCGAAAGCGAAGAGCGATATCGGGCGATTGTCAACGACCAGACGGAATTGATCTGCCGGTTCACCCCCGACTTGAATCTCACCTTCGTGAACGGTACCTACTGTCGGTATTTTGGCAAGGACGCCGAAGACCTGATCGGGCACAGTTTTCTTCCACTCATCCCCAGCGAGGACCGCGAGAAGGTGCGGCAGCACCTTGCCCAACTGACGCCGGAAAACCCGGTCGCATCGCATGAGCACATGGTGCTCGGAGCGCATGGCGAGGTCTGCTGGCAGCAATGGACGAACCGTGTAATCGTCGGTGAAGACGGCGTGGCCAAGGAGTTGCAGGGCGTCGGCCGAGACGTCACCGAACGCAAGCAGGCTGAAGCCGCCTTACGCGAGAGCGAGGAGCGGTTCCGAGCAATCTTCGAACAAGCGGCTGTCGGCGTCGCCCAGATCGTCACGGAGACCGGACAGTACCTTCACGTCAATCAAAGATATTGCGACATCGTCGGTCTTACACCGGAAGAAATGAAATCAACGACGTTCATGGAGATTACCCATCCGGACGACCTCCAGGAAGACCTTGACAACAGGGAACGGCTCAGGGCAGGCATGATTCGCGATTTCTCCACGGAGAAACGCTACATTCGCAAGGACGGTTCGACTGTGTGGGTTAATCTCTCTGTGGCCGCCATGTCGGCGGCAGGCCAACAGTCAGCCTGCCACATCGCGGTGGTCGAAGATATCACCGAACGCAAGCTGGCTCAGGAGCACTTGAAAGCCTCCGAGCGAAGATATCGTGAGCTTCACGAAGGCAGTCGCGACGGATTTGGCCTCGTTGATATGGAGGGCAGGATCGTCGAGTGCAATACCACCTTCACCGAGATGCTCGGGTATACGAAACATGAACTCTCCAGGATGACCTACCAGGACCTGACTGTCGAGAAATGGCGCGAACTCGATGCCAAGATCATGCGGGAGCAGGTCCTTGTCAAGGGATATTCGGATGTCTACGAGAAGGAGTACCGAAGGAAGGATGGAACGATCCTGCCCGCGGAGCTGAGAAGGTACCTGCTGCGCGATGAGAACGGGACGCCCACGGGAATGTGGGCGTTCGTCAGGGACCTGACCGAACGCAAAGCAGCCGAGCAGGCCCGCGGACAATTGGAGGCCCAACTTCGTCATAGTCATAAGCTCAAAGCCGTCGGTCAACTCGCCGCGGGCGTCGCACACGACTTCAACAGTTTGCTTGCCGTGATCCTCGGCAACGCTGAGCTCATGGAACGCCGGCTGATGAGGCAAGAAGCCGACGCCGGGCGGGCAACCTGCACCGCCGGCCTCGAGCAAATCGTCGACGCAGTCGAAAGAGGACGTTCACTGGTCCAGAAGCTGCTGACGTTCGGGCGCGCACGGACGTGGAAACCACAAGCCATCGAGCTCAACACCGTGGTTACCGGAATGCGTCAGATCCTTGCCAGTGCCCTCGGTAGTCCAATCAGTTTGACTGCAGCCCTCGCCCCCGATCTGCACCGCATCAAGGGCGATACCATGCAGATGGAACAAGTGATCATGAACCTGATCCTCAACGCCCGTGACGCGATGCCTACCGGTGGCGAACTGACGATCGAGACGTCCAACGTTAATCTCGACGACCCCCGTGCCGCTGCTCACGCAGAGGCTACACCCGGACCCTACGTGCGACTCACCGTAAAGGACACCGGCGCGGGCATCAGCCCCGAATTCCTCGACCGGATCTTCGATCCGTTCTTCAGCACGAAGTTCCCGGACAAAGGGACGGGGTTGGGATTGTCCATCGTTCACGGAATCGTGAAGCAAGCGGGAGGACACATCATCGTCGAGAGTCAGCTCGAGAAGGGCACCACTTTCGACTTGTACTTTCCGGCTGTCGGTTAAGGGGGGAGCCGCTCGAGGATTCCGCGGGTCAGCGCTGTGCGTTGCAGGTCGGTATTGCCGGACCGTGCGTCACTCGTGGCGCAGGGCGTCGATCGGGTGAACAATCGCGGCTTTGAACGCCGGGATCAGACCGAAAAGGATGCCTACGCTGGCGGAGAAACCCAACGCGATCATGACCACCCAGATCGGTACGGCGATGTCGACCATACTGGGGTGCAAAGACGCGATGGCGCATATCGAATAGCCCAGGACAATCCCAATCATCCCCCCCACGGTGGCCAGGGCGACGGCCTCGGTGAGAAACTGCAACATGATGTCCCGGCGTCGACCACCAATGGCCTTACGCAAACCGATCTCACGCGTTCGCTCAGCCACCGACACCAGCATGACATTCATGATGCCGATACCGCCCACGATCAGCGATATACCCACGATGCCCGCCAGAACGCTCGTGGCGATCATCTTGACCCGCTCGAAGTCGCGGAGGAACTCGTCCTGGCGGATGAGCCTGAAATCGTTTGGCTGGCCGGGCCTCAGATCGTGACGCTCACGCAACACGCGGGTCACGTGAAGCGAAGCCTCCTCGACCTCCGGCTCGCTGGTCGCCTCGAAGACAAAAGGCATGAACTGACGCAGAAAAGGCTGCATCTTGATGGCGGTCGTGTAGGGCACCAGCACGATCTCGTCCTGGCTCTCCCCCATCATGTCGCCCTTCGGCTCCAGCAGGCCGAGCACACGAAAGCGGATACCGTTGAGGTAAATATGATCGCCCACGATCTGCTCACCGGCTTCGAGCCGCTTAAGCACGTCTCGACCCAGCACGCACACGTGGGCCCCTACGTCCACCTCGATCGGGCTGAAGAACCGTCCGTTATCGACGAAGAAGTTGCGGATGGTCTGGTACTGCTCGGTCGCCCCGCGGAGGTCGACGTTCTCGATCTTCTCTCGTCCATACTCAATCGTGGTGCTGTAGAACAAGAGGGGGGTGATGCGTCGGACCTTGTCGCAACGCGCGGTCACGGCTCGAACGTCGTTGATGTCCAAAAGTACGCGACCGACCGTGCGCCCGCGCATCCCAGACGGGAACTCGGGTATCACGAAGACCATGTTGGTGCCGAACCCGCGGAGCATGTTTGTAATGTAGTTTCCGAACCCCTGGACGAAAGAAACGACCGTGATCGTCGACATGACCGCGATGATGATGCCCAGCGTTGTCAGCAGGGCCCGGGCCTTGTTCGCCCAGATCTGCACCAATGCGGTGAGGATGTTCTGCCACTGCCGGTCGGCGGTCGTCCCGAACCAATCACCGAACCTTAGCGGGGATGTCGCAATGCCCACGAGGATCCGCCGCGGACCGGTGGCAGGCCTAATGGCGACAGTATCAGCAGTAACAGATAGTGTCATCAGTGACTCACTCGTGCCTCAATGCATCGATCGGGTGCAACAGGGCAGCCTTGAGCGCCGGAATCATCCCGAAAATCATTCCTGTTCCCGCGGCGAAACCCAGCCCCAATGCGACGGACCAGGATGCCACAGAGACATCCGGCATCTTGGGGTGCAAGGAAGCGACGTGCGTAATCGCGTAGCCCGCTAGCACGCCGACAAGCCCACCGACCGTGCACAGGACAACTGCTTCGGTCAAGAACTGGGTCATGATGTCACGCCGCCGTCCCCCCACGCTCTTGCGAAGCCCGATCTCCCGCGTGCGTTCCGCCACGGAAACGAGCATCATGTTCATGATCCCGATCCCACCCACGAGAAGCGAAATGCTTACGATGCCAGCCAGCACGCCCGAGGCGACGTTACGGAATCGGTCAAACTCTCGGAGCATCTGATCCTGTCGATCGATGTTAAAGTCATCCGGTTGACCTGGTCCAAGACCGTGCCGCCGCCGCAGCACTCGCGTGATCTGGGCCTGAGCCTGCGGGATATCCCCCTCGCTGCTCGCCTCTGCCAAGAAGAACACCGCCGTCCGGTTTGTCGGGTACATCTTGATCGCCGTCGTGTAGGGGATCATGATGGTCTTGTCCTGGTCCTCTCCCACCAGCCCACCCTTCGGCGATAGCAAACCGATCACCAAAAAACGCTCGCCATCTACAAACACGTAGTCCCCGACGATCGAATCGTCACACTCGAGAAGCTTCAGCAGCGTACGACCCAAGACCACCACGTTCGCGTGATTCTCGATGTCGACCGGTCCGAAGAAACGTCCCCTATCGACGAAGAAGTTGCGGATGGTCTGGTAGTCTTCGCTCACCCCGCGCATGGGGATATCCTCGGCCTTCTCCGGGCCGTATGTCACCTCAGCGTTATGTGTGTAAACGAAGGGGCTGATTCGCTGAACGTTGGGGCACTCATGGCGGACAGCCCCGATGTCATCTAGATCCAGTCGAACGCGGTGCATGCCATGACGTCGCATCTCCGGAGGGACATAAGGTCTAACCACCATGAATTGCGTGCCATACCCCCGCAACTTGTCGGTCATGTAGTGGCCGAAACCTTGCACGATGGACACGACGGTGATGGTCGATGTCACGGCGATAATGATCCCGAGCGTTGTGAGAACGGACCGGCCCTTGTTTGCACCGATCTGCACGAGAGCCGTGAGTATGTTCTGAAAGCCCCGGGAGACAGCCGCAACCAAGCGAGTCCACACGCGGCGAGGAATGGTCACAAGAAACCGAACCATCATCCCCCTCCTGCGTCCCCGCCTTCGGGGGACTGGACGTGGACCCGGCGGCCACCCAGCGTACCAGTCGTAGACTCCATCACCAAAACGGCTGACGCAGGGGCTGACGCGCTTGTCGGGGCCCGAGCTTGGCGGACATCCGACACCACCCGCCCGTCCAGCAAGCGGATGACCCGGCTGCAGCGAGCGGCGATATCCTCCTCGTGGGTCACGATGATGATCGTTTGCCCCTCGGCGTGCAGGGAATCGAAGATGTTCATGATCTCGTCACCCGTGGCACTGTCGAGGTTGCCGGTGGGCTCGTCGGCAAGAATGATATCCGGCTCTTGGGCAAGGGCACGGGCAATCGCCACCCGCTGTTTTTCTCCACCGGAGAGCTGATTGGGACGATGCGTAGCCCGATCGGTCAGTCCTACGCGCTTAAGGGCAGCCATGGCTCGCTGCCGCTTGCGCGGCACTTGCGTATACATCAACGGGAGTTGGACATTCTTGAGTGCCGTCGTTCGCGGCAGCAGCTCGAAGGTCTGAAACACGAACCCGATCTGCCGCCCGCGAATGCGTGCAAGCCGCGACTGAGAGAGCTCGGAGACATCGCGCTCCCGCAAGTAGTATGACCCATCCGTCGGCACATCCAGGCAACCAAGGATGTTCAAAAGCGTGCTCTTGCCCGATCCGCTCGGTCCCATGATCGCCACGTACTCATTCTCGGCGATGTCGAGGGTGATCCCCCGAAGGGCATGGACGAGCTCTGTGCCCACCCGGTAGATCTTCTGCAGGTCGACAAATCGGATCAGCGCCTCACCATTTCCGTTCCCGTTCATGGTGTCGAGCTCGCTGCCAGGGATTGTTGGTCTTCGTCCTCCTTCTCCCCCTGTGCATCCTTCTCGTCCTGCTTCTTTTGATCGCCCTTTGTCACCTTTTGGTCCTCGGACTCGTCGTCCTCTTCGGCTCCCTCCTTCTTGGGCTTATCCTTCTCACTAAGTGCCACCTTCTTGCCATCCTTGAGCTGGTCGAGACTTCGATACGGGCCGATGATCACCGTATCATCCAGGGTGACCCCGTCCCGAATCTCGACGCGTCTCGTGTCGGCGATTCCCGAGTCGATCAGGCGAACACGAGCGACCTCCTCCTCCATGACGTACATCACCTTGATGTATTGGCCTTGCTTGGCCCGTTCAGACAGGTCCAGGGTCACCTGCTTATCGTCAAACGTCTCCACGACAGACTCCGGCAAGTCCTTCCGCAGGCGGTGGACAACGGCTTCGATGGGCACGGTGATGGCGTCGTCCTGCCTGGCGACCTCGATCTCGACGTTGGCAGTCATCCCGGGTTTGATCCGCTCATCATCGGAGAGCACCTCCAACAAGCCCTCGAAGGTTACGACGTCGCGTCCCGGTTGCTTGATCCCCTTGGCCGCGACTCGCACCACGCGAGCCGGAACCGGGGAGTCGGGATCGGATTGCAGGTAGACGCGGCTTTTCTGATTCGGTTTGACGAGCGGAACATCCACCTCGTCAATCCGTGCTCGCACCTGCATCTTCGACAGGTCGCTGATGGACATGATCACCGTACCAGGGTTGTTCATGGTGCCGGTGACCACGACCTCGCCCTGCTTGGCGTTGAGCCTCGAGATCACGCCGCTGATTGGCGAGGTAATGACCGTCTTCTTCAGATCTTCCTTAAAGCGTTTGAGGCCGGCTTCTGCTTCTGCAAGCTCCTGGCGGCGCATTTCCAACAGTGCTGTCGCCCGCTTACGGATGGTCTGATAGTCGCGGACCTCCAGGTCGGAGGTAGCTTCCGCCTCCGACAATCTCACCTGTCTATTGAAGTCGCGCTCAGCCTTTTCGAGCTCCGCCTCGGCTTGGACCACGGCTGCCCGAAGCTGGGCAACACGCGCTTCGCCCGACTCCACGGCAGCCCGCAGCAGGTTGTCATCGAGTCGGCAAAGGAGGTCACCCTCCTTAACCTTGTCGCCCTCCTCGACAGGCATCTCGACGATCTTCGAGACGATCTCCGAGCTGATCTCGACCTCGAGGACCGCCTCCACATCACCCGGCGCTTGGACGATTCGGGTGATCTCGCCCTTTTTCGGCATAGCGGTCTCGACCGTCAGGGCGACTTCGTCCGCCACGTTAAGCAGTGACTTGCCATTGTCTCGCTTGTGAAAGCTACCCAGCGCGAACACACCAGCGCTGATCGCCACCAACACGAGTAGGGTAAGCAGCCCTTTCATATTATGCTCTCCGTCGTGCCCGACTTTCTGAACCGAGGGGCACCGGTTATGTCTTCGCTCCGTAGATCAGTGCCAACCGAACGCCGATGGCAACCAGGCCCATCAACGTGCAGGACACGATGGCCATCCGCCGACTCAGTTGCCGGGTGACAATCAAGCCGGTTGCGACAAGCACCCAGAACCAGATCTGGAACGGATCGATCGCCGAAAAGGGGGTCGGTTTGCCTGGGTCAGCCAGCATCCCCAAGGATGTATCCACGTTCGCTGTCCGGTAGTACAAGACCATCGCCAGTCGGACCATGTGGCCCACCAGAACAATGAAACCCGAGTAAACGCAAATGGACATCAGCGTGTGATACTCCGGCTTCCGACCTGTCAGCGCGACCAGCGCATACAGTATCGAGGCGATGAATAGAAACGACGCCAGGGTCCACGTTGGGGTAAAGACAATGACACCCAACCGGGCCAGCAGCCTGTTGAACTCGCTCTGCTTTCGCACGTCCTCCATCCGATCGCGGAGCTCGATTCGGTCGACCAGATCAGCCTGGGACGCTTCAAGCCTGGCTAGGGCCTGCTCCGTCTGTTCGTCCACGTTGCGGTCGATCAACCCGGTCTGCACCTCGGCATAGCCGATCAGCCCCAGCAGAACGAGAAGTGCCACCAGCGCCCAACCATAGGCACCGGTGTCCTCAACACGGGAAAACAGGCGCCGGGGCGCGCTGTAGATGAGCAATGCATGATGCACGCCAAGAGCCCCACTCTCTGGCTGAGCCAGTTTTGGTTTCACCATTACGCTCGCAAATGGCTGGTTCGCGGACACCCCAGCCTGTGACACACCGCCAGCGCGGGAGCAACAGCTCCCATCATAACTGAAGATTCGATCATCAGAGCCAGTATTTGCACCGTCAGGACGGTTTTCGACATTCACCGACAATATGAGACGGGTAGGAGGCAATTCCGTTAGGTAGAGGTACGATCCGCGGTCTTAGGTGCTCGGTGGCGCCCAGTCTGCAACTACGCAGACACAAGACGGCAGCACGCAGGAGCCGATAGTGATACATATGCGTCGACGAAGAACGAGTCGGAGGCTTCTTGCCGGTTGCACCGCGCTGGTGGTGGCAATCATCACCTGGTTCGGGATGGCGACCCCTTGCAGAGTAGCGGCTGCTCCTGCGCCGACCCAAGAGGAACCGCCCACCGAGCAGCCTGCGTCTAGTGCCCCTGCCAGCCCTGACACGCAAGTTGAAGACCAGAAATCGGCCGGGGCCGAGAGTCCGTCGGACACGCCAGAGCGGGACCTGCGGGCAAACAGCGAGCCGCCAAACGAGGGTGAAGCCGACACCCCACGGGAATACGCCGATCCCGACTCGCAACCAGACGCGGGCGAGCAAGCGGCAACCAGCGATCACCTCCGGGACCTGCAGCCCACCGAAACAGAAACCCAGCCTGTGACCGACACGATACGCGCACCCAGGGATCCCAAAAGTTATGGTGTGTGGGTCCTGTTGCCTGCGGTCATCGCCATCCTGTTGGCTGTTTTGGCGAGACAGGTCATGCCCGCTCTGGTCATCGGTGTGTTGGTCGGCGCGTACATGATGGTGCCATGTTTGGCTGTCGACGATGCCCTAGCCCAAACGCACGCGATCGTCGCCGGCCTCCGCCTGGCTGCCGAGAGATACGTCCTCGGGGCGATCACCGATCCGAAGGACGACTATAGCCACGTCTCCATTATCGTTTTCACGCTGGTCATCGGCTTTATGGTGGGCGTGATTGCCCGCAATGGCGGTACGGAAGGAATGGTCAGACTGGTGGCAGGCAAGACCAGTTCCCGTCGACGCGTCGGTCTGACAGCCTGGCTGGCCGGAATGGTGGTTTTCTTCGACGACTATTCGAACACCATGATTATCGGGCCGACAATGCGATCGATCTTTGATCGTGTCAAACTCTCCCGTGCCAAGCTCGCATACATCGTGGATTCGACGGCCGCACCCGTCGCATCGATCGCACTGATTGGAACATGGGTGGGGACGGAGATTGGCCTCATCCAACAGGGACTTGATGCGGTTTCCGCGTCTGGGACTCCCGCCTTTTTGGTCGATGAGCAGGGTGCAGTTCTCAGCGGAATGCAGGCTTTCGTGGCTAGTATCGCCTACCGGTTCTACCCGATTCTTGCCCTATTCCTTGTGTTCCTGGTCGTCTTGACGGGGTTCGATTTCGGCCCGATGAAACGATCAGAGCGCAAGGTCCTGAGCAAGATCGACCCGGATCCCGTGCCCAAGGACGAGGCAGCCACGAAGTCATCAGAGCCCGCAGCGCGGTGGTGGCTTGCGTTCTGTCCTATCTTGGTCTTGATCCTGGGGACTGTGTTCGTACTTGCGATCACGGGGTTTTGCAGCACACCTCCCGGCGCGGTGACCACCCAGATGCTCTGGTGGGAGAAAGCCGCGACCATAGTCCGTTACGGCGATACGTATCTGTCCATCTACTACGGGGCTCTTCTTTCTACCGTCGTCGCCATCCTTCTCACCATGCTGGTTCGGGCTTGCTCGCTAGGCGATGCGATCGACGCCGGGCTGGACGGGATGGCAAAGATGTTCCCCGCCATGGTCATTCTAGTCCTTGCGTGGGCCCTATCGGCGGTGCTGCAGAACCTGCAGCTTGGCGACGTGGTCGCGGAGCAATTGAAGGCTACAAGCTTCCCGGCTCAGTGGCTTCCCTTCTCGGTGTTTGTGTGTGCTGCGCTCATCTCGTTTGCAACCGGTACGTCGTGGGGAACGATGGCCCTCCTGTGCCCGATGACCGTTGATATCGGCGCACGACTGATTGC
>CAYOQG010000020.1:0-33243 GCA_964405925.1 uncultured Phycisphaeraceae bacterium
CTGACAAAAGGTTTTGCACTGGAGGTACATTGCGAGAACCCCCCGTCGCCCGCGTCCCTTCCCAACAGACGCGAGCGCCAGGGGGCTGTGAATTGTCAAAGGCCGCTACCCGGTGTTCAGGGTCGCTGCCCGCCGTCGACGATCCGCAATGGCCTGCCGATCGCTCTGGGTGCTGCGCATCCGAGTCTCCGCAAAGTCCAGGTCCGCAGCCGTTACCATCACCTTGTCCCCGTCCTCTAGCCCCTGACGCTTGCGAGCCCGGCGTGCACCACTCTGCACCAGTTCCTTGCACCGCCGCAGTGACCCGCCGCCCAGATCGTTGGCCACGCCATGCAGGTACTCGGTCGCATCCTTCGACAAGCGGACCGGTGGCTCGTCATAGAGCGCCTTGATGTCCGCCAGCGTGTACAGAGCCTTGCCCTGCCCACCGTAGGCGTCGTGACCTTCCGTCAAATGATGAACCACACCGAACCGCGAGTAGAGCTGCCCATGATCCGGGTCTCGGTCCTTGAGAATGCGGTCGTGCAGATCGCGGGTCGCCAAAAGGCACATCGGAACACCGGTGGCATCGTGAATGTCTCTCAGCAGATCAATGCTGGTGTCCCATAGCTTGTGCGCTTCAGCGCGAGTATCCACGCAAATGCGAGCGCAGCAACGGTCCCCACGCCGAGAAGCAGCTGGCCCCTCGCTCCGAACAACATGCGATCGCCTAGCTTTCCGTAAGCCGCGCCGAGCAGCAGACCGACTAGGAAGCCAGCCACATGGGCACCGACGTCGGTTCGCTCGCTGCCCGTTCCCAAAAAACTCAGCAAGACCGCACCCCCTACCAGAGGTGTTAAGCGCCTGAGCGTGAACAGTCGCACATGTTGTCGCCGCGTCCACGTGTACGCAGCGAGGATGCCGAGCGCCGCGAACACCGCCGTAGACGCGCCAACCGACGTGTGTTGCGGCCTGTGGACCCAGGCGTTGAGTAGGTTACCGACCGTCCCCGCAACCAGTATGCTGGTCCACGCCAAGCCAGAACCGAGGCGTTGGCCAGCAAACAGCCCGAAGAGGCCGCCTATCACGATGTTGCCGGCTAGATGGAGGAGATCGGCATGCAGGCTCAGGGCAGTTGCCGCACGCCAAAGCTCACCGTGCCGGATCAGGCCTGCGTGAGTTTTGCCAGCTGAATGCCAGTCAAACCCGAACGCGTGCTGTTGCGCAAGCACGGCCACGAGCACCGACACTCCGGCATAGCCCAGTACGCCCGCCCAGCCGCTGGAGCGATCCGGAAGCGCTTCGACGCGGTCCGGCCAGTCACGATTCTCGCTGGCGTAGGTGTCGAGCTCCGCCCGCGCCCGCGCAGCATCCGTGGCTGCGACGATCAGCATGAACCCGTCCGCCGCTCGGTGCACCTCATTGCCGATCCCCGCCGCCTCAAGTACGAGGCCACGCGTTAGGCAATCAGCCTTGGTTCCCGTGCGGTAGACCACTTCCTCTGCCTGCCGCTGATACGTCATGCCGGAGTATTCTATCGGTGAAGGCCGGTTGCGACAGCTCTTCGGGTGGGATCGGCCGTGTTACCTAGGATTAGGCTCATCCACGCAGAAACGCACTTCGCGGCGACGCCGTGACCGACTGATCGCCTCGATCCGAAAGCGCCAGTCACTCGACGCCCAACAACTCGCCCAGCAAATCCTCTGGGACGTCCGCCGCTTCGCCGGCCTGGCCGAGCAATCCGACGACATCACCGTCGTCGTCGGAAAGCTGCGCTGATCCAGCGGCTGACCCCAACGACGGCGCGGATCAATCCACCCGGTGATACCTGTAGGCACCGGCTTCGGTCGTGAAGGATGTCGTACGGCCATTGGGGTCGACGGTGAACTCAATGACGTCCTCGACGTTGGCACCCATGTTTAGTTCGTCCACGTGCGTGCGGAAGGTCGTTGGGCCCAAACGCTCGAGCGTGGTCGTAGCCCGTTGCAGGTCGTCAACTTCCAACCTGATCACCCGCAGCTTGCCGCCCACGATCGCGACCCGGGCGCATTCGCCCCAACGGTCACGGTACAGGCCCTCGAAGCGGGACAAGTCCGGGTCGGGCGTGACGGGCTCCTCGACGGGTTTGGACGCCGTCGCGATGGGTCCAGCCACGATACCCAATACGCCCGTGGCGAGTTCACCAGCAGGGCCGTCGTCCGCATTGACCAGGACGATCACCGCAACCTTACCTTTAGGATCGATCAACAGGTTTGACTTGTATCCTGGAAGACTACCGCCGTGACCAAGGAAGATGGTGTTGTCGCGGCGTAGGAGAAACCAGCCGATACCCTGCCCGCGGCTCCAGTCCGGAGCCAGCCAGCGCGGGCGGTGCATGTCGCGCAGCGACCAGCCGGTAAGCACCGGACCGTTATAGTCATCCGTGGCATTGAACTGAAGGGATGCGAACTTGGCCAGATCGCGAACGCTGGTCACCAGGCCGCCAGCCGCCAATAAGCCGCTATTGTTCACTTGTTTCTCGATGGTGCGCTTGGCATCAGGGAGGCGGCGGCCGTAGGGAACTGCCAAGCCCGGGCAGGTTTCGTCTCCGTCAAGCAGGCGAGAGTCGGCCATGCCCAACGGGCGGAGGATGTACTTTTCCACGTACTGCGGGAAGGGCCTGCCAGAGAGCTCGCTAACCATAAGACCGGCAACCTGGACGGCGTAGTTCGAGTACTTCTGGCGAACCTGTGGCGGGAAGGTGAGAGAAGTCTGAGGGGTCGCAGCCTGAACGGTTGCCGCGTCAGGACGGTGGAGCTGGTCGAAGTCGGTTCCCGGCGTCTCACGCTGCAGCCCGCCCGTATGCGTCAGCAGGTGCCAGACGAGGACCGGGTGCTTGGGGGCAGCATCTTTTGGCGTAAACCACGGCAGGTGCTTGGCAACGGGCTCTTCCAGCGACAGCTTGCCGCGCTCGACCAACTGCATGACGGCTGTTGCGGTGAACAGCTTGGAGATGGACGCGACCCGATAGAGCGTCTCATCGGTCGTCGGGATTTGCCTGGCGACGTCGGCGTACCCGTAGCCCTTGCTCCAGATCAGATTCTGGCCGTACACGACGCCGACAGCCATGCCCGGTAGGTCGTCCTTGAGGCGTTGGCCTTCGAGCCAGATATCGAGCAACTGCAATGCTTCGCGCACTTGGGGAGCGTCGGCCACCGTGGCTCCGGGGGCGACAGTAGCGTTCGCTTGTGCGGGCGTTGAATCCCTGTCAAGTAGAGTCGACCCGGTCGGGGCTATGCAGAGACAGAACACCAGTGCGAGTTCTCGGATGAACATTGTCCGTTCCTTTCCATATATTCTCCGTTGCAGCGTGCATTAGCCACGGGATCGAAAACCGCGGCAAGCAGACGTGCCAGGACGTGCAACGGAGCACGATAAACGCAATCCAAAGGGCCTTTCGTTCCATCCAGCGCTTGCCTCGGCGACGACGGCTGAGCAACCGTGATACAACGCACGCGTACTCGAGATGGCCTTAGAGGATACGACTATGCTCGCTCGCCACAAGATCTACAGGGGCCGGCGGCCGCCGTCAAACCCACACCCAAACGGCATCCAGGAAGATACATGGTGGCGCACGACGCACCAGTTACGCCCTGTGCAGCAGATCGTGAGTGACTAAAGCAGTTCCCGAGACTGTATTCTGAGCCACGGGCCACATCCGTCCCGATGGGCGTCGGGAGCCCGCGCGAATTCGGAGTGCCTAGGGACGCTCGCCTTCCATGACATCCGGTACACGAAAGCGGGAAATCCGCTCGAAGTCGGGCGACGTTTGCCTTACCGATTCACCTCGAACCACATTATTCCGTTGTGGTCCAGGTGTTTGAGTTCGCGTAAGGCCTACGGAGCACGTGATACCATCCCCGATGAGCCTCAGAGATCCTCCGGTCGCTGCCAACCAGGTTCATGTACGTCGGCGACGAAGAAGATCGCATCCGCGTGTGTCTTGAGAAGACCACTCCCGGCCCCACCATTGGGGCGAAAGTTGCGCACGCGATCCAGATACGACTCTCGGTGGTCGCCAGTCTGAAAGGGCAGAAAGAAGATGGCGCCTGTCTTGGCAAAGAGGTATTCAACCGTATAGGGATCACTTTGAACCACTTCGATGGGGTCCTCCCGCATCGGCACGCCGTGTCGCCCATGATCGTATAGCATCCAGATGGAGTAGACCTCACCGGGCAGCTTCTTGTCGAGATAGTCACCGATTGAGGGCCACATGGGGCTCGCGAAGGGGTCATCCATCGCCCCGAATTGCAACGCCTCGCTGTTCTTGCTCAGGTGCATGAAGCCGCCCAGCAGTATGATTTTCTCCCCCGGCAGCAAGTCTGCGAGCACGTCATCCATCTGTCGAAACATGGTCTCTTCGCGCTTGGCCATGGCCGGCAGCCACTCATCAGAACTCGGACCCTTTCTGCCCGCCTCGATGAAAGCGAGACCATCGGTCAGGCATCGCAGAGTGCGCCTCAGCTCCACGGCGTCCGCTTTGCCCATCAGATCGCGCACGCCAGTCTCCTCGTGCTCGAGAAACGTGAGCAGACTCCTCAGCCGCTTGATCTCGTCGGGGCGCGGTTCGTTCTCCGATCGCGCCAAACGCTGGAGGATCTTTTGGGCGAGCGGATCGGATTCATGTGGCTTTAGAAGTTGCTCTGCATCCACATACGCGCCTCCCGGACGGAGATCGGCGTCGAAACCGAACCAGCGTAGGCGTGGCTTTCCCGGCGGAAGCGTTTCATTCAATGACCGTAGCTGCTTCTGGAACCAGTATTGCTCGGCATGGATGTTCTTCACGAAATCGCGGTCGCTCTTTGCGGGGGCCAGGCCCTCGGGAATGTCCTTACGGTTGGCTCGCTCGTGGCCCTTGTATCCGTAGCTGGCGACCCGATCCAGCCAGGCTATGTCGCCGGTCTCAAGATACCGATCGATTCGCCTGCCGTCCGCCCGGCCCATCTCCATACCGATCTGCCGCCATCCGCGCTCGAAGAGATAGCGGATGAAGATCAACTGGAAGTCGTACTTCTCACGTACGTAATGATCGGGCTCGCCGAGAAAGATAATACGTTTGCCCTCAAGCAGTTTGTCCAAGACGGAAAGTCTACTCAGATCAACGCTGCGCCAGTCCGAGGTGTCGAGCTCAATTGCGCTGTCCTGGACCCAACCGAGGAAAGCCTTGCCGGACACGCGCACGTCACTTGGACCGGCATGTACTGTGGGCAGGCGAACGTGCGGCGCTATAACTCCCAGAGCCAACAAGAGCATCAGGTTTCGTCGCCGACAGCTCACCATGGTATCCTCCTTCGGCCGACAATCCTGCTAGGCGCAGCTCTGCCCGTGATCGCGCCCGGGATGATGATCTGTGTCATCCCCCGCCGCTTCCAGCTCGCCGGAACCTGACGCGATGGTTCTTCTGATCCACGGTGACGGCGAACTCGTTGAGCAGCCGCGAGCCGACGTTGCCGGCATCGTAGTCCAGCATCGGTCCGAGATCGGCGAAGTTGATCCGGGGACTGGCCCATTCGTGCTTGCCGAGCTTGAGAACTCCGTCGAGGACAGCCGATCGGACTTGGGCTTCGCCCTGAGGCGTTCGAGCCATGCCCACGAGCCGCGGCTTTCCCTTCAATGGAAGCTTCTCCTGAAACTTGTTAAGCAGGGTGATAAGGGCGGGAGAACCCGTGTCGAGATGGGCTTTGCCGGGGACTCCTGCAACCGAGAGCGTCACCGTCACACCGTAGTCATGCTCCTTGTCTGCCGAGTACTCGATCGTCTCGCCATCCGGCTGAGGTAATTCACCCGACTCGAAGCGCACGCGGCGCTCGGGAAAGTCGAGGGTGAGGAGGCAACCCTCGAACAATGGCAATCCGAGAATGCCGTGGATTCCTTCGCCGGTCAAGGAAGCGCATGCACCATCGGTCGAACGAATCCCTTGGGTCGACGAGAATTCGGCATCGCCGATGGTAAGTATGCCAACCTCGACGATCTCCAACTCCTCCGCTTCGCCGCGTGGCTGCGTTGTGCCCCTGGCGGGAAGCTCGAGCTTGCTGACAAGTGCATCATCGAGGACAGCCGGGAAACTGGTCCCTGTGTCGATAAGCAGCTTGAACGGCCCCTTGCCGTTGATCCGGGCCTCGACAACGGGCCGGCCTCCCCAGTTGTTCATGGGTACTGACACCGTCGTTGTAGGGAGCGTTGTTCGTATGGGGGCATGCGCGCGGACGGGCTCGGTCTCTGCATAGACTATCGGGTTTGAGATCGCCAAAAGTGGCAATAGAAGCGTTACCGTTCTCGTGGGCATGGCTGCACTCCTCAATGGCTCCATAGGGCAACTATAGCTGACCACAAGCGCTGGCCAGCGCCGAATGCTGTAATAGGTTGTCACGGATGCCGTCGCCCAACGACCCCATTCTGGTACATCGAAGCGTCCGCTCCAAACCCGAGAACCGGACCCTACCGCTATTCTCCAGTTTGAACATGGTTCTCCCTTGCTTCAGACGACAACATACGCGGCCACCATTCACAAGTGTGAACCGGAGTTGTCGGAACGTGTCGTCAACTGTCGGGACTCGTACTGAGAGCGATCCTCAAGCGACGACGTGACTGGACCGCGCACATGGACTGTGCATCGCTCGATTGTCAGCTAGAGGCCCAACGACATCCGGTGTCCGCCGTGGACGCAAAGCAATTGCCCGGTAATCCAGCGGGCCTGATTCGATGCCAAAAACACGATCGCGTCGGCAATATCACTTGGCTGCCCGATGCGTCTCAAAGGAATGTCGCGGATCAGACCTTCCTCCATCTCTGGTGCGATGTAGCCGGTTGGAACCGGTCCGGGTGAGACGATGTTCACGGTGATGCCAAACGGACCGAACTCCGCAGCGGCGCTTCGGCTGCAGGATTCGAGCGCATACTTGCTCGCCCGGTAGGAGACTCCCACGGGGCACCGGTCAACGCTCGCTGGCATCGCATCGGTGTTGCTCCTTTCGATGTCGGACCGCAGGTCACTTCCCCTTCCGCCGGAGCTATTCATTATCGTCACGTTGCTTCGGCTGAGACCAATGACTGTGGATAATTTTCCACTCTCCGTCTACGCGGCGATACACTTCCGTACTGTTCCAGCAACTCCTGGTCAACGAGCCGTCTGAAGCGGGCGCGTAGTCGATGAGATTGTAGGTGAGCACGGCGACTTTGCCGTGAATCTGCACCCTCGGATCGATCATCTCATACCGTTCGATTTTTATCTTTCCCTCAAGGGGAGCCAAGAGGTTCCGCAACGATTCCAACCCGTTCAGGCGCTGTTCTAAACCCGGATCGAAGTATGTGACTTCGTCGGCACATAGCTCGATATAGCCCGCGGGGTCTCCTTTGCCCCAGCGGTCAAGTGCAGCGTGCTCCAAGGCGACAACCGTGCCCTTCGCGGTGCTCCCGGCGCACCCCGATCCGAGAATGGTGGAAAGCACGCCAAGCGAGGCTACGTAATGAATAGCTCGATGAAAAGACATTCGATTTCTCCCGGTTAGTGTGTGCAGTTCAGTCACCCGGTACTTACCCGGTGTGCTCCCGTAAAGCAGCGGTCCCCCTGCGCGCGTGTCCCTCATTTCGTGCCCGTTTCGAAGGCAGTCAAATTCTCGAGGATCCGCTGCAAATTCTTCTCAAAGCGACTCACCTCGCCCGAGGTAAAGCCGTCGTAGAACAGCTTCGTCATATCCTGCGAAGCGGCGACATACACGTCCTCGAGGGCCCTGTCCTTCCGGGTGCGTTTTATGAGAATCTGCCGCCGGTCGCTGCGTGACGGAACACGCTCCAGATGGCCGGTGGCTTCGAGCCTGTCCAACATGCTCGTCAGCGTCGATTTCTTGAGAGATGTCCGCTTTGCAAGCTCGTTGATCGAAATCCCATCCTCTCTCCACAGCACAAACATGATCCTACCCTGCGCCGGGTTGATCTCGTCGATGCCGTGCTGTTTGAGCTTGCGGGCGAAGATCCGCCCGGCCACCTGGTGGATCTTCGCGATCAAAAATCCACCCTGGCGCTGTCGCTTCATGCTCATTTGTTCAGGTCGAACTCGAACTTGCCTTCACCGTGCCATCCTCCTGCAACTGATGGACGCAGGCTCAACACCGTGTGGTCCGGGTCGTTGGGGCCACCAGAGTAGTAGTTCTCCCACCCGTCCTGCCAAAGCGCCTCCCTGACCTTCGGATCATCAACGATCTCGACGTCTCCCCCCAGCATCAGCCCGTGGAACTTCGTGGGTTCACAGTAGTAGATCGCTATGGCTGGGTTCGCTCTGACTTGCGACACCTTCGGCGACGAGGTGTTGGTGGTCAGGTAGACCAGCAGATCGTCTTCGTGCTCGGCAAACAGGGCTGTGAGCTTCGGATATTGCGCCTTGTTCCTGAGGTTGAGCATGGCTCGAACATGTGGGTGGGCGTCACCGTCAACCGTCGCCAGATACGCCGCTTCCGACAGCGCCATCAGCCCGAGGGCGAATCGCCTTGCCTGGTCCTCGTTCATCATCGTACCTCCTGTAGGCATCGGACCGCTGTATATAGTATAGTACGATATCGAACTAAATGCAAGTGGGCGGGCATCTTTTTTTACGACAGATCCCGCAGCGTCCCAGGGCCCGTGGGTGGTTGCCGGCGCTTCGGCCGGGATCTGGGCCCTCGTCGGGAGGGGCTCTGCTGCTCCGGAAGCGCAAAAGAAGCTCGGGCAGGTCCGCCGGCTGTAAGGCCCGTCCGTCCCGGAAATGCGATACGCTGTGTCGCTCATCACCCCTCTGCCCAAAGCCCGACGCGTTTAATGAATGCGATCACGCCACGGCTCCTACGATCAGTCGCCGACGTAACCGAGGCTACGTAGCGCCTCCAAGTGGTCCTCGGCATCCACCGAACGAGACTCCAGAGGATGCGCATCCTTCCACCAAGTCAATAAGTCGCGTTGGAGCTGCTTGAGAACCGCAGCATCGTATCCGTTGCTATTCTGGATTAGGTTCATATTCTCGATGGGATCTGCTTGGAGATCGAAGAATGCGGATTTCTGATCTGGCAGGCGCACCATGTACTTATATCGCTGCGTCCGAATGCAGTGGAACTTGAGGCGGTTCGGCCAAACAGGATCGTTGTTAAACTCCGGGATGTTCCACGGCTGCGTTGCCTCGGCGAACACTGGTCTCCGGGGTGGAAGGGTCCCCTCGAGGGCACCGGCAAAGCTCCTCCCTTCCATTTCCTCCGGCGGGGTCGAGGAGAGTAGAGCAAGGATTGTCGGTGCAAGGTCGATGTTGGAGGTAAGTCGCGGGATTCGGCGGCCACGGTACTTCCCGCCCGGGAAATGCAGAATTAGCGGTACATGAATCTCGGTCTCATATACTGACTGCCCGTGGTTGAAGACATTGAAATGCTCGTACATCGTTTCGCCATGGTCAGAGGTAAAGATGACGAGCGAATTATCATACAAGCCGCGGCTCTTCAACCCATCCATCAATCGACCCAGGTGATGGTCGGCAAACGAGACCTCCGCACTGTACTCTGCGTCGAGCGTCACGGCGAGGGCATACCCCTCCTCCATGTTCGCTTGAATATCCGCCGGAATCCGTTGTGGTTGCTCCGTACGATCCTGCTGTGCAGACCAGCGGTACCCTGAACGAAGCAGATCACGAGTCCTCTCAATGACCTTCATTCCTCCGTCGGTTTCGCGAGAATCCCGTCGATACATTCCCCCGAAAGGCGCTGGGGCCGTGTAAGGAGAGTGCGGGTCAAAGTAGTGCACGAACAGGAATAGACGCTCCTTTGCCCTGGTCGACTCACGCTCGGTCCCTTGTCTCCCATCGAGCCAGCGCAGCACCGCGTCGGTCACTTCGTTGGCCCGCCGCTGCTGACCACCCTGATACCCCTCTCCCCAGGTGTACTCGGTATCATAATGATCAAAACCCTGGTCGAAATGAACGCGCGTGTCCAGCGGGACGGCTCCGATGAAACCGGCTGTCACAAACCCCGCGTGTTTCAGGATCTCCGCCAGCATCAGGTTCTTGTCGTTTACAAAGTATCCGTTCCTTACGACGCCGTGTGTATGGGGGTAGGTGCCGGTCATCATGCACGTGTGAGACGACAGAGTCGTCGATACCGCCGTCATACATTGTGTGAACAGTACTCCGTCCTCCGCCAGGGCGTCGATGTTCGGTGTCTTGATGAACTGGTGGCCGTAACACGCGAGGTGGTCAGCTCGAAGAGTGTCGACGGATATGAAGACGACATTGCGGATTCCATGCGCATTCTTCGTTGGGACATAAAGTGTCGTGGTGCGACTCTCAGGGTTCCGCCGACACCCGATTATTCCGGTAATCTGGATAAGCACGCATAGGGCTGGCACGGCAAAGATTCTGCATCGGCCTAGCACGTCCACGTGTGACTCCAAGTTAGTGCGCCGGCGAGGACCTCGATGAGCGCCTCCTCGCGAGGTAAAAGCATACGCAGTGACTGGCTCGGGCGCCGAGTGGTGAGCATCTTAATTCACACGGGCATCACAAACAAGATGGCCTGTTTGGAGGCACCACCGCAGTGCATCGCAAACGCATATGGGTTGTGCTATGATGAGACGCGCGACCGCGCCTATCGAGGCGACGGCCATGGGTTGGGTGATGGGCGCTGATGAAGGAAACGTCGCGATGCGATCTCACCACCGACGCGTAACGGTCGATTGTCGGTCTCTCGAACGTCACCCAAACTCAATGTGCAACGATGGCAAAACGACGGATTCAAAGGAACAAGCCAAGGGTCAAAGAGAGGCCCCGCGGGATCAGAAGCTCGCGGCGTGAGGCGCAGCCAACGAGCGAGCAGGACGCATCTCGGCAGGATGGCGCGGGCAAAGGCCGTCTGGTGTTTGCCTACGCGATCCTTGTGGCCGCGTTTGTCGCCGGGATGTCGCTCCGTGTGACGGCGATCGGCAACAAGAACTGGGTGACGCACGACGAGGCGGTGTCTTTTCTTGCCGCGACGGGGCACGAGGCCGAGTTCTTGAAGACGATTGACGAGGAGGTCCGACCCTACGGTGTCTGGTGTGAGGCGCGTGATTGGAAACGCTTCACGCGAGTCGAAGATGTGCTGTGCTTGAGCAAGATCAGAGACGATCTTGCTGAAACCGACATACATCCACCGATGTACTTTTGGCTCTTGCACTTGTGGTGCCTCGTCTTCGGTGTTCACATCTGGACCGGCGGCACACTCAACTTGGTGGTGACTGCCGTCAGCATGCTCGCGCTATTCGCGCTGGCACGTTACGTGTTGTGCGACGCTGTACGGGCCGCTTTCGTAGCTTTTATCTGGGCGGTAAGCCCAAGCGTTCTTCCCATCTCGCTTGTCGCGCGGCACTACGATCTGTTGGCCTTGACCACGATTCTCTTCGTGCGCCAGGTCGTCCGCTGTACGAACAGCGTGGAGCCGCTGGGACGCGGGTCGTTGATAAAACTTGCGCTGTTGTCGGCGTTTGGGCTCCTCACCCATTATCATTTCACCTTGTTGATTATGGGCTCCGGGCTGTTCACCCTGGTTAAAACGGTGAAACGGCGGCGGCGGTTCTACAAGATGTCTGCGGCAGTTGTCGTAGGGGCGTTGATCTTCGTCGCGTTACATCCCGGATTCTACCATTCAATCCAGACTGGCCTGCAAGGGGTTCAGGACTTCGGCTCGGAGCCAGTAACCAGCCGCGTCGAGCGCACGATAAACCGATACGCAGCGTTCTTTGTCAATAGTGGGAGCTTGCCGGTCTCTGATCGCCGGAGTGTTGAATACACAGTCTTAGTCGGTCTAGTCGGTATGTCACTTTTGGTCGCTGGCCGTGAAGGCTTGAGGCGCCTGACATCCCGGCCAGGGTCTGGTAGCAGCCCAGTCCGCGGGCTTTACGTTCTGTACTTCTTCTTTTGGACCGCAGCCACGAATATCCTGCTATACCTGACCTTTATCAGCCCGAAACATGCCATGGAGCCGAAGTATTCCACCATGGTCTGGCCTTTCTTTGCCTTCGTGCCCGTTCTATTGATGGGAACGTTCCGGAAAACAGGATCAGCCTTGACCATGGCCCTATGTTGTGGCATGCTCGGAGCGGCAACGCTGGAAGTGTCGGGCATACGCAAGTACTCGACACGCTTGCCCGACCCATCTCCATTATTCCGATACGCACGGCAGGTCGTTATAGACAACGTCGACAGGGGAAGGCTACCGAGGGCGCTGTGGAGTTGCCCGGACGAGATGAGAGTCCTTGCCGCCAGCCCGGGATACCTCCTGGCCCGTAAAACCGCATGGCTTCACGATTTGCCTCAAGACAGCTTGTATCTGAGCATTCCGGGACGAGGCGACGGCAGGGAGAAGCGGCAGGCATTCATCCAGTCGATACATGACGCGTGCGAGGTCACTCGGATCCAGGGTGGGTTCTGGAACCTCGGTGAAGCCTACTGGATACGAGGCGCCAGGCAGGGCCCCATAGATCACCCCGTCGGCAGTGAGTGACGGTGGCCGAGTGCTGCATGGTGCGAGGTCTTCCTGTTTAGGTGCATTTTCTTGGTCAGCTCAAGAGGCTAATCCCCGACGTAACCGAGGGCTCGCAGGGCGTCCAGCGCCCGTTGTTGATCCTCCTCCGACTGAGGCGTCGTGGACTGTGAACCGAACCGATCCACGTACTCGTTCCGCAGGCGGTTGTGCAGGTGCCACAATGCGCTTCGCATGGTGTCCCTTCTCTCGGGCTGTTCCGCAGCCAGATCGACCGTCTCACCCGGATCGGACAGCACGTTATAAAGCCTAGGCTGCTCCTCCTGGGCATCGTACATGAGCTTAAACCCCCCCTCGATGAGGCTTCGTTCCGTGCTTCCATAGAGCATTCCTTCCGAGAACACCGGCAGAGATTGCCCTTTCTTCATGATGGTCTCTATGAGGTTAGTACCCTCCGAGTTTTCCGGGATGGACGGCTCCTGATCCAACAACGTGAGCATCGTGGGAACGAGGTCAATCTCACGAACATGGGTGTCGACAGTGCGCCCGCGTGGAAGTAATGGTGAGCAGATGAGCAGCGGGATCTGAATAATCTCCCGATGCAGCGTATGGCCGTGATCCTTCATGCCGCGCTCGCCAAGCTCCTCGCCATGGTCGGACGTGAATACGATCAAGGAGCGACCGAGACCGATGTGCCTGTCGATGGCGTCAAGTATGAGACCAACCATATCATCGACAGCGCGGACCTCGCCATTATAACGATCGGCGTCGCTCGGTTCGCCAAGCTCTTCATGTCCTCCTTGTGGCATGTACTTTGCGGCGGGTTTATACGGACGGTGAGGTGTGAGCAGATGTATCCATACGAACGGTCTCGACCCGGCGTTTGTGCTCAACCACTTTTCGAACTCACGAATCAGCGCCAAGTCGCTGCGGTCGGCATATTGCAGGCCGGGCCATTCCTGAGCTACCAGTGGCACCTGCGGGTCGTGCTGTTTGATCTCGTCCGGTCCGACAGGATAGAACCAATCCATGAAGCCTTGCAGGAAGCCGTTTCCATAGTTCAGAGCGGGTTGGTCGACGAAGCCGGCAGTCCGAAACCCCGACTCGTTGAGGATTTCAGCCAAAGTCTCTGGAAAACCTGGGAGTGTGTACGCCCGCTGCCGGCGCTTCTCGCGGGGCTCGAACCGCTTGCCGGGCGGTCCTGGGTACTCGATAAGGCTGAGTTGTGTCGGATAGAGAGACGTTAGCATGGCCCCCATACTTGGTACGGTCCAACTGGCGACTGAGTAAGCCCGGGTGAACTTCACACCCATCTCGGCGAGCCGGTCTATGTTCGGTGTTTCATGCCCTTCGTACCCGTAGCACGACAGTCGGTCGGATCGCAGCGTATCGACCACGATGAGGAAAACCGCCTTGGGGGCTCGGCTGCGCAGCGAATACCACGTGATGCCGCCGCCGACAACGACGACGATGAATACAAGCGACAGCCAAACCCGGCGGCGCATTCGTAGCCCTTCCCGCAGCAAACCAGACGACAAACCGTCCGTTACGCGCCATCTTAGCGACTGTTGTGATTCGGATGCAACTCGGACTTTGCCGACCTGTGCACACGCGTCGCTCGCCTTATAATGGCGACCCCGTGGAATCCTCCGCCACGAACGATTTGAATCTGAGGAGATCGTAAGCGCATGAGTGTCAAAGCCATCAGGATGACCGCGCCGCCGGATACCTATCGGCGACGTCGGGCGAAGCTGGCTGCCGCCCTGGATCGCCCGATGGTGATCTTCGCCGGTTCGGCCCGGGCCCGACAGTATGCCACGAACACCTATCCGTTCCGGGCCGGAAGCAACTATCTGTATTTCGGAGGTCCGCCGGTGCCGGGGGCGGCCTGGCTCATCGAACCTGGAAGCGATGGCGACAGCGGCTGTACCCTCATTCGACCGGTTGCCGGTGTCGAAGAAGCGGTCTGGCTGGGCGAGCTGCCAACGGATGATCAGTTGGCGTTTGCTGCCGGCGTCAGCAAGAGCGGCTTGATGGCAACCGACGATCTGGCGTCGCGCGTCAGGAATCGATCGACATCGTTCGTCGCTCCTCCGTGTCCGGCAACAATGCAATGGGCGACGTCGATGAACCTGCAGGCGGCGGAGACCATCGAGCTGCAGGCCATCATCGGTCTGCGACTCATCAAGGATGAGCACGAACTTGCAGCAATGCGACAGGCCGCAAAGGTGAGCGTTGACGCCCACATGGCGGCGATGCGGGCGACTTCGCCTGGTCGAAATGAGGCCGATGTCGCGGCTGCGTTCAGCGCGGTACTTGTGGCCAACCAGTGCAAACCGTCGTTTACGCCGAATGTGACTATCCGTGGTGAAGTCCTTCACAATGACGTGTACAAGCGCACGATCGAGGCGGGTAAGCTGCTTCTGATTGATGCAGGGGCTGAAGAGCCTGGAGGCTACGCCTGTGACATCACCCGCACGTACCCGGTCAACGGGGAGTTCACGCCGATACAGCGTCATCTTTATGACACTGTCCTCCGTGCCGAGCGCGCTGCAATCGCGGCATCTGTTCCGGGCAAGCGCTATCGAGACATTCACGACTTGGCAGCCCGCGTGATCTGCGAAGGACTCGTCGAGGCTGGTCTGCTGCGCGGCGATCCAACGGAACTCGCTGACCGCGGCGCCCACACCTTGTTCTTCACCCATGGCCTTGGCCACTTGATCGGGCTTGACGTGCACGACATGGAGGATTTCGGCGATCTGGCCGGCTACGCTCCAGGTCGAACACGCCGACCAGAGTTCGGGCACAAGTTCTTGCGCCTCGACCGTGATCTGGAAGTAGGCATGGCCGTCACTATTGAACCGGGGCTCTATCTGGCCCCGGCCATCTGGCCGCAAGAATCGCTGACCAGACCCTTCAACGACGTGATCAACCGGTCGCCGGTCGATGCCTTGCTCGCTGAAGGTTTTGGCGGGATCCGCATCGAGGACACGCTCTGTGTGCAGGCAGGCGATGACGGACCGGACGTGCTGACAGATGACCTCCCAACCGATCCTGACGCCGTTGCAGCCATTGTGGGGAGAGACGTATAGGTCGTCGGCCACCGACGGTGGCGAGTTCTGACGGGCAATCCAACGCGAGGTGAAAACAGGTGCACCGACAAGCGCTGCTCGGCCAGCTACGCAATCACCGAACTCTTGACGACGCGGAAGAGGAGAGTCGCCAGAGGATTCTGGCCTTCGTAAGGGCGAATCCTGATTGCTTTGAACGATCGCTTCAAAAAGGCCACATCACCGCTTCGGCATGGTTGATCAACGCCGCGAACACGCACGCTCTGCTCACACACCATCGCAAACTGAGACTCTGGCTCCAACTCGGCGGGCACGCCGACGGTGATCCCAACGCTCTGCGTGTTGCCATGCGCGAAGCCAGGGAGGAGTCCGGGATCGAGTGCATTGCTCCTGTCACCACGAACATTTTCGACGTCGACGTTCATCGGATCCCCGCACACGGCAGCGAACCCGCTCACTTCCACTATGACATACGGTTCCTGCTACGAGTCGACGGTGAGCGTCCACTTCGGATTACTAAGGAGTCGATCGAGTTGGCCTGGGTGGACAAAACCGAGGTAACCCAACTCAACACGGACAAGTCAGTCTTTAGAATGTATGAGAAATGGGTCGCGGGTATGGGCGTCGAAGCGAACAGATCACCGTAAGCCGCCTGCCAGCCTCACCGACGCTTCTCGTCCAGACATCGACGAACACACCTTCCCTGGCATGCCGAGCCTTCACGATTCAGGGTTAACATGCAGATTAACGTGTTGCCCATGTCCCCGGTCTGCACAAATCTACACTGAGGGAGTGACACGGGACGCGAGAGGGGCAGATGCTTCCAGAAGTCGAGCATGAGGGCGTCCAAGCGGGGCGCGCTTCACGGCTTCCAGGCAGCATCGTCGATGGTACGGGAGTCTGCGGGTTCTATGCGAAAGCCTATGCAGGGCCGGCGCACAGTACAACTTTATTCCTTCAATGCCGATGATGTTCCTGCCATTATCCCCTTAGTGAGAGCGGTGGCGTGCACCAGCACTAGACCTCCGCCCGGGCGGGAGGACCACCAACTAAGCCGGTGGTCCTCCCGCAGACCCCGCGATGCATCCCCCAAACGTCTCATCTGGATGCCTCCAGCAAAATGCTACAGGATATGCACTGGACGAAGAGGACCGGGCGACTCCGCCGGGCGTAGTAGAACCGGGGGCAGGGGGCCGTCAGCCTGCGGCGCGGTCACATCCGCCTTCAGGCGTGCGGTCTCGCAGGCCGTTCGCGTCGTAGTGCAGACTCCTCGGAGGATCGAGAGCCTATGGGTTTCGCCAAGTTGAGTTGGCTGGTGGCCATCATCCCGTTGGTAGGCCTGGGCCTGAAGCTCAGCTATTGCTGAGGCCATCCGCTTGACATGCTCGGTACGGGCATGTTGGTCCTCGGTCTTCCTCTCGTTCTCCTCACTTCACAGCGGCGTCAATAGCGCGCTAAGACATAGGAACTGGTCACGTGTCATCCGACAAACAGTCCGAGACGTGCCCACGAGAGGGGAACCATCTGCGCGCACGCCCGGGCTGCAGGAACGCACCCCGGAATGGGTGACCGTGAGGTACTGCAGGGATGCGAGCCGCGAAGTGGGCGATGCCGGACTCGAACCGACGACCTCCTCCTTGTAAGGGAGGCGCTCTAGCCAACTGAGCTAATCGCCCAGAGTACGTAACTTATTGAAAGCCAAGTACTTCCGCGTGTCAAGTCTCATCGTCGCGGCCTCCCGGTGGCCCCCGGCGTCAATTGGGCGTCAGTCGTGTCGCCACCACTGCTCGGCGCAGCAGCCGCGAGAAGTCGCTCGCACCGTGTGGCAGCCTCGTGCTCGCTGCCTGGCGTTACGTGGACGCAGTACTCCCGCATCGTGGCGATGTTCGCGAGCCCCCTCAGTTGCTGGAGTACATGGATCGGGGCCCCATTGTCGGCATGATTCTGCCCATAGCTCCTCCTGAGCGGATGCACCGTGATTGGGGCGGTGAGGTTCAGGCTCGCTTGCTGGGTGTGCCGTTTTACAGTTTGCAGGACAATCTTCACCATGTCGCGATTCTGCCAGGGTCGGGAGTGCTTTCCACCTGCTCGCGGCAGGCCTTCGTGGTAGCGTGGCCAGTTTCGCTTCATGATCTCAAACCGCTCGCGCGTGAGCAGCACGACTGACACGCCGCCCGGTGCTTCAACCTGCCAGGTTGCAAGGGCCTGCGCGACGGATTGAGGCATGGGCACGATGCGCTCTTTTGATGTACTGCCGCGACCCTCAGCGTTCACGTTGAAGGGTGGCAGTCCCTCTGACGCGACTCGGCTCCGAACACGAATGCAGCTCCGCTCGAAGTCGATATCGACCCGCGTCCGGTTGAACGCCTCACGGAGCGTGTGCCCGCCAACGGAGACGATAGGGTCAACACCCCTTGCATGGGAAGGGGTGGTGTGTCAGTCGAACCGCGCAAACACCGTCTTGGCGTGGTTTGGGTCACAAGCGAAGTCAGGCGGCAAGCGTGGGGTGTCGATGATCTTGAATTTGCGTCGGCCCGAACCCTGTGACAGACGCTCGCGCAGGCTTTGCCAGGAGAACTGCCGATAGTTCGTCGAGATGAACAATGTCCCTCCGGGGCGCAGGACGGCCACCGAGCCGGCTATCACATCGGCCAGGTCCCGGGTGATGGAGAAGTCTTGCTTCCGTTTGCGACCATGGGCGAAGCTTGGTGGGTCGAGAACGATGATGTCAAAAGTACGGCATTGCCGCGCAGCCCGGCGCAGGTAATTACGGGCATCCGAACAGATCAGCTGATGGTTTGCCGGATCAAGCCTGTTGAGTTCGAAGTTGGCACGGCCCCAATCCAAGTGCTTCGATGCTAGGTCCACACTGACGGTTGAGCTGGCTCCGCCGCTCGCAGCCGCGACCGAGAACCCGCAGGTATATGCAAACAGGTTCAGCACATCCTTGCCCTCAGACATGGCTCGTATGCGGCTGCGGTTGTCGCGATGGTCAAGGAACAGGCCGACCGAGAAACCATCGTACGGACGAATGGCAAATCTCAAACCACGTTCAGTGGCGATCGTCTGCTCGGGGACCGGACTGCCGACGAAAGGTCTGGACGAGTAAAGCTCCTTCGCAAGCATCTCGCCTGCTGCCGCACGGTCACGGACGAAACGCTTTATGTAGACCGCCTGGACGTCGATCGTATTCAAGTACCAGCTAGCGATGGATCGCAGCGACTTGGCTAACTGTGGGCCTTTGTCGACGATCTGTAGGATAACAACCTGGCCGAATTTCTCGGCGGCCAACCCCTTGGCACCTTCAACATTACCGGTTAGAAGGCGGAAGGAGTCGGTGTCTGGATCGGTCATGCATCGGAGGCGGCGCACCAAGGCTGCATGTAGTGGTCTTGTCAGGTCCGGTCGTCCCTGCAAGACCGCCGTGAAGCTCTCCGGCAGTCTCGACGCGATGCTCACCTTTGCCTTCGTTGCCGGATGCCTGAACGAGATCCGCGCAAGATGCAGATACTCCGCCTCATGTCGCTTTGTCCTCGCGGTTCGATCTGGAGCACTGTCGCCTAGCAGGTGCAATCCGGCCGAGCGAAGCTGAGCACGGAGCGCGTGCGTGTTCTTGACGCTCGTTTGACAGCGGATGAGTGTCCCAGCCTTGCCGTCTTGCAGACGGGTCACCCTCGTCTCAGGCCCAGTGGCGTCTACCTTTTTCGCATGAGTTGCCAACTGTTGCGATCGGCTACTCCGTCCACGCGACGCACCATGATGCCCACTGACTTGCAGCTGCGGGTCCCGCATCTGACCGCGCACGATCCCCGCGTACTCTTGGGCGATCCGCATGGACTTCAGATCCGTCCGGATCTGCTCCACGGTGGCTTGATCCTTTCCCAGAACGAGTACACCGGACTCGTTACGCCTGAGCCGATTCAACGGCTGCAATGCCTCACCGCGCCCACGCACCTCTGCGAGGATCTCAGCGAGACCCGCGATCGGCTGATCCGGCATCCCTCCCACGTCCAGACCAGCGGGCTTTGCGACGCCGAGAACGTTGTTGTCCTCAAACAAAGTAGGAACGAGCTTGCCGAGAAGTTTTTCCGCCAGTGAATTCATACTGCGACGTCAGTTTAGGTTTGTGTAGCGTAATCAGCGCCCACGTATCCGCAGGTGACAAGACCTCTGCCTTTTCCTGCTCTACACCATTGACGCCTGCTCATCGCTCAGCACGGCAAGTTGCCCGTGTGGATGGGCGCACCGAGCCCACGACGGTCGGCCAACTCCTGCCGAGCCGTCTCCAGTCACGATGTGAAACCATGATAGGCGTGGTGACACGGTACAACAATCGGACCCTGCCGTCCTGCCGCAACAAATTATCGGGTCACCGCCGCGGTACGCGCTTCCAGGCGACAATACAACATCGTTGCCTGCCAACGATGTACCGCTGGCCCTTGTCTTACGCTGGAAAAGACAGGTTGGTACCCCTAGAATCTAACGCGGACGTTGGGGTGCCGCTTCGTAGACCGTTTGACCGCGAAGTGGAGATCGGCCGTACATCGTATGATATAGCGAGCGGTCTTGGGAAACGACCTCGACGGCCGCAACGAGAAAGGCGTCGAATGTCGAGGCGGTGGCTGTACGTCAGCGCGGCCGGCCTTTAAACAGGCTACTACATGATGGACTGGGATGCTGTCAGAGAAGAGTTCCCCGTAACCCGGAACTACAACTTCCAGAACCACGCTGCGGCTGCGCCGCTCAGTCGCCGGGCAGCCAACGCCGCCCGGCAATACCTTGACCACGCGGAAGCGAACGCGTATCTCCGCGGCGGTTTCTACAAGCACGCAGATCGTGTGCGGGCCCAGGTGGCCCTTTTGATCAACGCCAAGCCCGATGAGGTCACCTTCGTCAAGAACACCAGCGAAGGTCTCAGCTTCGTCGCCAACGGGCTAAACTGGCAAAGTGGTGACAACGTTGTGACCACAAACGCCGAATTCCCTGCCAACGTTTATCCCTGGCAAGCGCTCAGGGCTCGGGGCGTCCAGGTCCGTATGGTCTTCGAAGAGGATGGGCGGGTTCCTCTGGAACGACTGACCGAAGCGATCGACGCGCGCACCCGCCTGGTGACCATCTCTTCCGTACAGTTCGCCAGCGGTTTTCGGACAGATCTTGCCACACTCGGGGAGTATTGCCAGAGCAAGGGTGTTTTTCTCTGCGTGGACGCCATCCAGTCGCTGGGTGTGTTCCCGATCGACGTGCAGGCCATGAACATCGATTTCCTCGCCGCCGACGGGCACAAATGGCTGTGTGCGCCCGAGGGGGCAGGGATTTTCTACGTACGCAAGGAGCTTCAAGGCCACCTCCGCCCCAGCACGATCGGCTGGGCGTCGATGAAGAACCCGTACGAGTTCAGTAAATACCAGTTCGAGTTCGCCGACTCCGCCAGGCGATACGACAGTGGAAGCTACAACCTCGCTGGCATCTATGGGCTTGGTGGTGCCGTAGGCCTGGCACTCGAGATCGGTATTGACAACGTCGCGGAGCGGGTGATTGCCCTGACCGATCAGCTCATAACCGGTTTGCGGGAGAAGGGCTATCGCGTGGTCAGCTCGCGGGCACCGACCGAAGCGAGTGGAATCGTGGCGTTCTTCTCAGACCTTCACGATCCGGAAGAGGTCCAACGTCATCTCGAGCGCGAGCATCGGATCGTGATCGCCGTCCGGAACGGCCGGCTCCGCGCCAGCCCCCACTGCTACAACTCGCAGCGCGAGATCGATCAGCTCATCGACTGTCTGCCGAAGCACCAACCGTTCAAGGGTGGCGACCCGACCTCCGGGCTTGATTCCAAGCACGGCTGCATCACCTCCTGAGGCTGTGTTGATTCTGCCGCCGTCGCTGGCAGTGCGGTGAATCCGGGCGACAGGGCCCTATGTTTACCTCATGCAACAGCCGTCGTATCGGTTCCTCTCCATCGCCCGCCAGGATTGGGAAAAGGATGTTGGGCTCCTGCGGGAGATGGTCGAGTCAGATGCTGACGCAATGCAAGTCGTGAAGGAGGGCGTCGATGATCTCTCTTGGTATTCACAACTGACTTCGTCGGTGATGGCTCTTTTCAAGGGTGGTCAAGTCGAGAACTCTCTGATTGAACGGCTTGCAGGTAGGCAGGACTTGATCCACCGGGTCCTTGACGTCAAGGATTGGTCACAGTCCCCTCATCGGGCGGCGCAGTTGCTGGGCCTCGTCCCGGACCGACTGGGAAGGGACGTCTCCACGACAATGACGTCAGGGGTGATCGCTGCTAGAGACTAGACACTAGAAACTGGAAACTGGAAGGCAGACGCAGGGAGCGGGGTTCTACATGATCGTGTTCTTTATCACTCATGGCCCGACGAAGGTTCGTTGAAAGCGGGCGAAGTCGAAGAGGTCGACATCTTCGTCGGCGTCATCGTCGGGACAGGCACAGCCAGGATCGGCAACCCCCTCCGGCCCGGTCAAGCAGTCTGCGAATAGAGGATAGTCAGCCAGCGTGTCGCACAGCTCGATCTTGAAGGCGTTGTCGCTAGAGCGTCCAGTAACGTAGGCGTTGCCCGCGTCGTCTACGGCGATGCCGTACAGGCCGTTAAGCCTGTTCCCCAGGCCGTCGCCCGTCGAGTCGATGATCTCGGTGATTACCCCATCCGGCGTGATCTTGAAGGCGTTGTCGCTCTGGGCTCCAGTGACATAGGCGTTGCCCGAGTCGTCTACGGCGATACCGTGCGCCGCGTATAACCTGTTTGGGCCGAAGATGATCTCCGTGACCGTCCTGGCGACGCCCGCGGTCGGGAAACAGGCAAGAACCAGAAGTGGCAAGAGCCTGGCGTTACGTCCTCGCAACATGGCTAATTCCTTCCCTTTGCTGGTATTTTAACCATCGCACCGCCGGCCCGCAAGTGCGGGAAGGCTCCCAATGGATTCAGCAGTCAGTTGGAGGTCACCATCCTGTCGTGCGAAGCGTCGTGGACGAGCGAATGGCATCTTCCGCGAGATCCGTCAAAGGGTCGAGGGTTCTGGTGGGGCGGTTGACACTCCGAGGTTCTCACCCCCCTGTGGTCCCCCCTGGGAGGGGGGACGGTTAGCGGAGGTATGGCCCCCCTGGGAGAGGGGACGGTTAGTGGAGGTGTGGTTCCCCCTGGAAAGGGGTCGGTTGGAGGTTCCGGCAGGTGTCGTCCCCATATCTTGGGACTCCACCTGCCCTACGCTACCACAGGCGAATGATCTTCCACCAGATGCCGCCGAGACCTAGCCAGATGAGGATGTTGACGGTGCTGACGATGGCCCCGAGCTTCCACCATTCAGCGATATTGACGTACCCGGCACCGAACAGTACGGGTGCCGGGCCAGTGGCGGGTCGGAAGACTGCCGAAGTGTGCGCGGTAGTCTGGCACATTCCTTGACTCGTGCGAATACAGGATGTGGGCGTGACCCACTTCTTGCTTACAATGCCCCTATGGTGCTCGAGTTTCACAGACGGTTGCGTTCAGTAGTTCTGCTGGCAGCGTTTGTACTGACGAGCGTGACGATATTGCCGACGCCTGTGCAGCTTCGCATGGTTCTGTGCGTCGCAGCGCTGGCACTTTTGCTGGCAGCAATCGCGACCCGAGACAAAGAACTGGTCGCCCCGCTGATCTTCTGTCTGATGGCTGCTCTTTGTGCCAGATTCAACCCACTCTACTTCTGGCCGATGCCGCTTTTGCTGCCGCTTGTCGTGTACGCGCTCATCGTGGTGCCCGTACCCGCGCTGCGTCGGGCTGGCAAGCTACCACTGGGGTCACTGCCCGACCGCATCACCTTGTGGCTGATCGTCGTGACCGTAATCGTCAGTGCGATCGCCTTGGTGGCGTGGCATCAGCTCTTGCACCCGGATCTCAGTGATCTGCAAGCCATGATCCCCGCTATGCCCGGCCTGCTGCTACCGCTGGCTGGTATCGGGTTTGCGATCGTCAATGCCGTCATTGAGGAGCTGATCTGGCGCGGAATACTCTGGGACATGCTGGTGAAAGCCATTGGCAAAGTGCCCGTTGTGATCATTCTGCAAGCCGTGTCGTTTGGGGTATTTCACATTCACGGATTCCCACGCGGTGCGATCGGGGTAGCCATGGCGACGGTATACGGGCTGGCGCTCGGCGTCATCCGCCACCGGACGGGTGGGCTGGGGGCAGCCATCGCGACACACATTTTTGCGGACCTCGTGATCTTTGCGGTTTTGGTGGGTCTCGTACCCCCCAGCGGGTAAAGACTCGGCGTTGCATGGCATGTCTGCGTCGAGCCGGGAGATCTGCGCGTTCCGTAATCGAGCGCTGGCGCGTCAACCTCGGTGCTATTGCCTCGGCGACCCAGTCCCGAGAAGCCTTAACGAATCGAATATCGTAGGTTTTTGCATAATATACAAAAAAGCCTTGCTGAACGCTGGAGAACGTTGTATATTATATAAGTGCGCGGTAGGGCTCGACCCGATTAGGAAGTGGAAGTTATGGAGATACGCCGACGCGGGACCAGCCCGAGAGAGGGCCAGGGCGTCGAACGTTGGACGCTGGCCTACTTGGACGTGGCGGCCAAGGAAGGCGCCAAGATTCTCGACCGAACACAGTATGCGCACATAGTGCAGCAAGTTGAATTACTCGCGCGAGAGGCGATACCGGGAAGGGCGACGTTCGCGGATGTGCGTCCGATTGAGGAGTTTCTTGAGTTGCGGGAAAAGGGAGGCGTGTTAGGAAAAACGAATCTGAGAGTCTATTTCGCGGTGGTTCCCGAACGGGATATGCTGCTCGTGCTCGGATGCTACAAGAAGGAGGACGAGGGACAGCTTCCCGTTCATATAAAGGTGCGAATAAAGAACCGACTCAGGTATTCATTGTCGGTTTTGGGTGTGGAGCGATAACGGTGGAAACCGCAGAGGAAAGAGATAAGGGGCAGGCTGTCTTTTCGCCGCAGGAGGTCTCACCTGAGCACGTCATTGTGACGTATCTCATGCACCGGATTTTACAGCTACCGAAGGAAGCGCTGAGCGATCTCACTGCGCTCGCACCAGACCTGGCGAATTGTCGTAGCGCGGGCGAGTTTCGCGAGATCGCGCAGACTATCCGGGAAATCCTTTTCCCGGAGGTGCTGATAGGTGGGGTCCACGAAGGTGCGCTTGGACCGGACCAAGACGCAGCCTTGGAAAAACGATCCGGCTGGATAGGGACAAGAATCAGAGAACTCCGAAAGCAGGCAGAGTTAACTCAGGAGCAGTTGGCGGAGCGCAGCAACCTGCCGCAGAGCCATATCTGCAGATTGGAAAACGGGCACCACAGTCCGTCGCATAAAACGCTTGAGCGAATCGCGAAAGCACTCAGGGTGCGCTTGAGCGATCTGGATCCGGGCGAAGAGGACTGACCGTTTGGGGGTTCGTCCAACGGGCAAGCCAAGTTTTTGGATCGACGTCCGCGCGCTGTTCTTCGTGGAGGTCTTCGGACGCCCGGGCTACTCTGCGCGGTAGATCACTTCACGGCGATCAGACACGTGGACCTTTCGGTAAGGGCGAAGACGTTCAGGTCCTTAAACCCAGCTTCTTTTACCCAGGTTCGCAAGAGGGGGACGGTGATCGGCTCTCGGTTCGGATCGCTCAGAAGAAGATGAACCACGAAGAGAGCACCGAAGAGCGATTGGGATTCTCCAGGATCGGAATAATATCCTCGGATGACCAGTCTGCCACCCTTGACCAACGCGGTGTGTGCCGAGCGAAGGATCGTCAGGCACGTGGCTTTATCCTGGTAGAGAACGTCGGACAGGAGAACGACGTCCAGGTCTTGCCCATACGAGTCGGCGGTGATGTCTGCCGATCGTGTCTCGACGCGATCGTGGATGCCATGTTGCTGGATGATCTCTCGCGTCGTATCCAGGACGTCTTCACGGTCAAGTAGTGTCGCGCGCAGGCTGGGGTTGCGCAGGCACAGAGCCACAGAATACATACCGGAACCGCAACCGACGTCTGCCATCGTCCCGCATCCCGACAAATCGAGAGTTGATGCCAGGGCATTGGCTTCGCCCTGCATGGCAATGTTGTTCATCGCTAACGTGAACCGGCGGGGTCCCACCTCAAGTAGTGGTTCTTTCACGACATTACCCTTTTGGGCAACCGCGTCGTAGAGTGTCTGCCACCCCGCAGCCTCGATAGCTTGGACCTCCATGAGATCACCGACGTAGAGCGGTCTCCCTTCAACCAGATAGGCGTCGCTCAGATGAGAGTTTGTGTATAGTCCATTTGTGCGGTGCAGCAGTCCCATCGCGGCACAGGCGTCGAGTACGGCGGTGAGGAGTTGTGGCTCCGCTCCAAGTATTTCTACCAGCTCCGCGGTGGTCATTGCCTTTGTCGCCAACAGCGTGAAGACCCTAAGCCGGCTAGCGGCAAAGAGAACGTTCATGGACCAGGGACGGAAGACGAGATCCAAGACAGGGTTGCCAGACATTGTTTCAACTCCTCCCATTTACACGGCGGTTGTCCTGCGGACAGCCCACCGTCTTGCCTGCACTCTTCTTTGAATGCGTATGGATTTCAACCGCGCTGATCACCACCAGAAGCACGACGAGCCCCCAGAGTAGCAACTTTCCTCGAAGCGGTAGCTCGAGCGGGCCAGCGCTCAGCCATATCGCGATGGCAATCGCTGCGCACAGATTGATTGCCACAGCTCCGCCTAACCCCAAACCAACGAACGCACCTTGTCTCCCGAAGCACTCTATCAAGAGGGCAATCCCGATCCCAACCAGTACTGCCCCGAGGACGGTAGGATAGAATCTTTGCTCTTCCCAAGGCACACCCAACACCTGCGCCATTTTGGGATAGAACAACAGGAGCAAAACGCCAAGCATGAGATTGATGGCCGCATCCGCCCATAACACCACTGGTCGATTCATCACACATCCCCCGTAGCACACAAACCGCGTGGCAGGATGATGCACGATTCGTCAACCTACCTCAAGGGGTGGTCGCTACGGCCGATGCAACCCGAGTCAGACTTGGGGACTGCGTCCTATCGGGCACGCCGCTGCAAGACGCGGCAGGCAGCGACGTCGCGACTGGATCCCGATTCCAGTGGCATGGCGTCAAGCTTGGCGGTACACTCGGCCGCTGCGGGCAAGCGCGGAGCTAGATTTTGGCAGGTGATTTCCTTCACACGACTCTCGGCAACACTGGTAAACCTGTCTTTCGCCTTGGGTTGTCTGCGACGTACCGCCCGGGGCAGAGGACAATTCACAGAGCACTGGACGAAGGCATCAATTATTTTTTCTGCTATGGTCTGGACACTCAGATGATCAGGGTCCTGCGCAACGTGCTGCAACGGGACCGGGAGCGATACGTGGTCGCAACGGGCGCGGGCAGCTTCTGGTGGTGGCATCAGGATCTGCACAAGACGTTGGAAAGAAGGCTGCGGCAGCTACGGACCGACTACATAGACGTGTTCCACTTTCTCGGCGTAGCCAGGCGAAAGCTGTTCACCACGCGGGCACGGGATCAGTTGGCTGCTATTCGGGAGAGCGACAAGGTCCGAGCGGTGGCGATCTCGACGCACGATCGGACGCTGGCGGGAGAACTTGCGAGAGAGGGCAGTGTTGACGTCTTGATGATCCGTTACAACGCCGCCCACCGCGGAGCCGAGAGCGACATCTTCCCAAACCTGACGACTCACGACCCGGGTATTGTAGCCTATACGGCGACACGATGGCGGCACCTTTTGCGCCGCCCACGCGGTTGGCCACCAGATAGACGAGTCGCGACTGCTGGTGACTGTTACCGTTTCGTCTTGTCCAACCCGAACGTTCACGTCTGCCTGACCGCACCTGCAAATACGAGACAGTTCGAGGAGAATCTTGCGGCAATCCGTCGCGGACCACTTAGTGAAGAAGACATGGCATTCATGCGACGCTTCGGTGATGTTGTCCACAATCAGCGACGATGGTTCATGTGAGCCCGCCTTACAAAGTCACAAGTTCCAGTGGGCAGCGCCCGCGCTGTTGCTCAGGATTTTCGCGGTGGCCGGTAGTCAAGTGTTTTCCAGCTTCCAGGCAGACCCGCACTCAGGACAGACCGTGGCACTGTCCGTCGGATCCGTTGGCAACAACCGTAGATCGTATCCGCAATGCGGGCAACGCAGATATTTGAGCATCGCGGCAGCGATCTTGCCGAAACGTGCTCGCTTCATGCTGTACCAGATAATCCACGGGATCGAGCAGATCCAGATCAGACTCGCGGTCTTCGCGAGCGGGGCACCGGCCAGGTCGCCCGTGTATGCCGCGGTGCTGAATAGACTGACCACGAGGAGCGCAACAAGGAGACCAACGGCAAGAGCAACACGTTCCTTTGTCGTGATTCTGACACCTGGCTCGTGCGCGATCGCACGCAGAACGTCAGCTTCGATCACGTCATACTGGCGGAGCAAGTGCATCGTCACCGGATCGAGCTGTGTCACTTTGCGCCCGCGGACGTCCTTGACGCGCCAAGCCTGTTGGGGGGGCGATGGTCTGTTCTCAGCCATTGTCATGGTTACCGGTCGCCTGGGATCCATCGAGGTTCCACGCACGCCCGCATTCGGGGCAAACCGTGGCGCCGTCCACTGGATCGGTCGGTAAGCCACGGATGTCGTAACCACAGTGCGGACACCGCAGATGCTCGAGCATGACGTCCCGGCCGCGTTCGTAGCGTGCGCGTTTGGCCTTGCGGAAACCCCAGTATACCGATGCAAAGGGAAACACAAAGTAGAAGGCGGCGAACGTTATCAGTACGGGATCCCAACCTCGCCAAGTGCTGAAAAAGTAGAAGTAGCCGAAAAACGCAGCGTACCAGAGTATCACCCAGAACGGAGCTGCCATTACAGCCCAACGGCGCGTCCTTACCTCTTTCGGGTCGAGCTCATTGGCAATCTTGGCAAGTGCTTCGGCTGGAATCGCGTCATAACGGTACAGGAGGTGCATCGCCACGGGGTCGAGTTGAGTCACCACTTGGCCGCGGGCATCCTTTGCACGTGGCAAGCACCTGAGTTTGGATTGCAGTCCCTCGGCCATCGGTTCTCGCTTTCTCTCCCTACTTAGTCACATCCAGAAGGTCACGAGCGCGCCGATGAAAGCCAGCACGCCGAGGAGCAGAGCGACCGCGATCAAGATTCTCTTCTGCGCCTCCGTCTGGCCTGCATTCGCGGCCGTGGCTGCCAGGCTTTTCGAGAGCGCCATATCATCAATCAACCACGCGCAACCGCACTCCGGGCACACCGTCGCCCCATCCTCGGGGTCCGTAGGCAACAGCCGCAGATCATAGCCACAGTGCGGGCAGCGGCGGTACTTGAGCATCGCGAACCGGACGCGTTTCAAACGCGCCTGTCGGGCGACGAACCACGGAACGAACAAGCAGCACACCAAGTTGGGAGCCATAATCGCTGGATTGGTCAAGGTGCTGACCAGGTCGCGCCGGGCACCGGGGTCGGAGAAATGGTAAAGGGTTGCAATGCCAACCGCCATGACGACAACGGTGCCTGGTATGATTACAGTCATGCGACGCCGCAAGCTCGCCGTTCCCGGTTCAAGCTCCTCGACGATCTCGTGCAGGGTCTCGGCATCGATGACGTCGTGGCGGTGCCACACGTGCAGCGTTACCGGATCGAGCTGTGTGACAGTCCGGCCGCGTGCGTCCTTAGTGCGCCAACCCTGTCGGGGTCGAGATATTCCCTTCTCTGCCATGTACGACTTCTTAGGTATCGGAGGCACCGCCGGATACATCTTAACTTGGAAACCTGCGCACGACGAGACAATGGTACGGTTAATCGTACTAACTTGTGTGACGATGTCGAAGACGGGGATTACCCGGTGCACTGGCTGCCCAGCGGACGCCGCAAGTCTGGCGGTCCGTCCGATGAACGGAGGCGATCATTCGTGCGGACGCAGGGTGAGGATGGCTGCCTCTCCCTCCGCGCTTAAGGCTCGGTATCCGGTGGCGATGATCTGACCGTTGTCATTGATATCGCGGGCATCAATGAACCGCCGACCCGAGAGCGGCGAAGTCAAGCTGTCAAGATCCGCGAACTCGCCGTCTTCCCACAAGAATGCGCGAGGGATCAGGGACCCGTCGTCCGCTACATAAGCCCCAACCACCTGGCCGTGGTTGTTGATCCCGTAGGCGCCGGTCTCAAACCATCCCACGATGCCCAGGTCGGTTACCTCACCATTGCGGTACAGGAACGCGTGCCCCTTCCCTTCTAAGTAGAGCGTTCCGACGATTTCAGCGGAGTCATTGATGCCGCGGGCCAGACCCGCCACACCGAGATCGAAGATGGTTCCGTTTTCCCATAGGACGGCGCGCATGGATCCCTCTTCCGTTTCGGCCCACCCGACGACTTGACCGGCTTCGTTGATGGCATGGGCTCGGCTGGTGGAGCCTCCCAAGGTGCCCAAATCCGTGATGCCCCCATTCTCCCAGAGAAAGGCATGAGATGTGCTGCACAGCACGTCATCAGGCTCGCAGTCTTCTTCGTCGATGTCCGTGAGGTCCGACCACCCGACAACTTGTCCGGAGTTGTTGATCGCGAGGGCCATGCTGTAAGCACCACCGAGGGTTCCCAAGTCCTGCATACCCTCGGAAGGATCGTACAAGAACGCGACGATGGGTGAATTCGACTCGTGCCTGATCCGACCCACCACCTGACCGAGGTCGTTGATTCCGTAGGCTTCGCTAAAGACGGCATCGACGGGGCCCAGGTCGGTAAGCACGTCGCCATCATAGACAAACGCCCGCCGTCTCGAGTCTGAATTCATGGTGGTGCCAACGGCGTGGCCTGATTCGTTGATGTCGTATCCCTCAGACCCGCCGAGTGGTTCGAGATTCGTCACCCTGGCATTCCCACATCCAGCGGACCCTGTCATCGACAGACATATCAAGATCATGGGTGCCAGCGGTTTGAAATGGCCGTGCATTGTGTTTCTCCAGTTTCATGGGCACAGTTGGTGCGCTATTATGCCGTACTTTGACAGACAAGATGACCAATGTTGACATACTTGTGAACACGATCATTCTATCGACCGTAGGTGTCCATCTACCTGAGATACCGCAGTTTTCGGCACGGGTGAGCGCATCTCGACACGGCAGGTGAGGCGAGACTCCCTCGAAATACGATGCCTACCAAACGCTACCGAATCACCGCCGGTCGGCGATGATTTGGCCCTCCTTGATGACGATGACAGGCTGACGCAGGACTGAGATGTCGTCGAGGGGGTTGCCTTGGGCAGCAATCAGGTCCGCGACGTATCCCTTTTCGACTCGGCCAAGATCGTCCGCGTGGGCGAGCATCTTGGCGGCGGTGATGGTGGCCGCCTGCAGGGCCTGGGTCGGGGTCATGCCGTACTCGACCATCAATTCCAATTCGCGGGCGTTGTCGCCGTGGGCAAAGACACCGACGTCACTTCCGCAGGCGATGGTGACACCCGATTCCAAGGCTCTCGCGAACATGGCTTTCGCGTCTTTGATCCGCTTGTGGTCGGGCGTGTCCGGTTTCCATCCTTGATACCGGGCGATGGCTTCGGAGGCTGCCAGCGTGGGACATAGCACCACATCCCGGTCACGCATGAGGTTGAGGACCTCCTTCGAGGCGTAGGTGCCGTGCTCGATGGTTGCGACCCCAGCCATCACGCACCGGGCGATGGCTTCATCGATGACTGCGTGAGCAGCCACCCGTAGACCGGCGCTGCGAGCTTCATCGACGATGGCCTCCAATTCCGCCTGCGAATAGGTCGGTGTTGTAGGACCACCAGGTCGGCGGCGGTAGTCCGCGTACACCTTGATCCAATCCGCACCGGCTGCGATCTGCTCGCGCACAGCCCGGCGCACACCGTCGAGCCCGTCCGCGACTTGAGCACCTTTGGGAACATCCCAACGCGGATCGAAACCCATCGGTCCGTAGCAACCCGTAGCAACCAGTGCCTGTGTCGACGCGATGACACGGGGCCCTGGTATGATCCTTTGGTTAATGGCATCACGGAGTGCCACGTCCGCAAAGCCAGCCCCCTCGGTTCCCATGTCTCGAAGCGTCGTGAAGCCAGCTTCCAGCGTTGCCCTCGCGGCGACAGCGCCACGAATCGTTCGCAGCTCAAGCGACTTCTTCAGTACCTGATCGTTCCACGAAGTCTCGTCATAGGGATGAAGCAGCAAATGCGAGTGGGCGTCGATCAAGCCCGGGACAAGCGTCAGATCGCTGACGTCGAACTGAGGAACGTCGCTTGGGATCGCCATCTGGCTCGCCGGGCCAACCTCGACAATGCGGTCATTGTCGATAAGAACGTTGTGGTCCCGGAGCAACTGCTCACCCGCTCGATCAAGCACACGAGCCCCGATCAGAAGCAGCCGGTGTTGTGTCTCCTCCGCCTCCAGACTGCACGCGGATAGAGCCAGAATCGGCATCGTTACCCAACAGTTCTTCATGGCATCACGTCCTTCATCTAGTCAGACACGACCACCAAGGCCGGAAGGCGGCACAGCTCACGCCCACTAGGCAACTACGAAGGCAGACCCGCGGATGAGCCCGTTTCCATCGCTTCTGAAATAGCTCAATCTGCCAGAGAGTGCAATGCCGCGCCCTGGCGGTACGCGATGTCCTCCAAGGCTTCTACCTGCGTCGTTGCGAGGATGGTCCTCGGGTCAGGTGTCCTGTTTCAAGCATGCCCGGCCTGCGTGAAACCATAACGATATTTCGTCACGCTTATCATTCCCGGTCTCAAAGGGGGATCCGCCTCGGGAGGCGCACGCGGCGCGGTGGGCGTGGGACCGTCGCGGCGGACCCCGTCTCTGGTGCCCCCCTTGCCAGGTGCGGATTGCGGAGGGGTGGGCGGTCAGCCGACCGCCGGCCATCGGGACGGAAAAACACACTCAGCCCCTGGCTTCCATTCGGGTCTACGACTTGCCAAGCGGGGAATCACCAGCGCAGCTCGAGCGGTCGTCGCGAGCTGGACTGTCCGGTAAACCGGCACTCCCCGGTGCACCCTGGCCCCGCGTAGACGGCTCCAGCCCGGTTTGGCCCACGTCACCTGACCTTGCTTTTTTTGCACTGGAACGCCGCCGCGGTGCGCATATGATACTGTGAATTACTGCAGGGACCGTTCGGTTATCGGCCCCGAAGCGTAGGGGAACGCAACTCACACCGGGGGGATGCGCTAGTTGTTCTCGTTGGGGGGTGTGGCCTTGAGCCGCTAACTCGAACCCGTTCGACCAACGTCGTTTCCGCTCGTGATTGTGACCAGTGTTCACTACATCCGGCGGCACGTTGCGATCCCGGATCATGCCGGGGGCAACGTCGCTGTCCGCGACTGAGACGGCGGTGCCAACAGGCACAGATCGCAGGCATGGACGCCTGGCAAAATAAGTAATGGGGGTTTAGACCATGAGTACACGCAGTATTGCCCTTGGTGGGAAGTGCACCGGCGCAGCGTTGGGATTGGCTGGGCTGATCGTTTTGGGCGTGTCGATCGCGGTGCCGGATCCTGCGGCTGCGGACAGAGGGACCGATCGTCGCGAGTTGGGCAGCGTAAAGGTCGCGGAGCGGCCGGGGACGGGTTTTACGGAACCGTCGATTCGAGACATTCAGGTTACGACCACACCTGCATGCTCCGAAGGATGCCAATACATTGACATTTTCGGCAATCCTCGCGTA